>NZ_QTWZ01000039.1:0-3964 GCF_003461385.1 Ruminococcus sp. AF17-1AC | reverse complement strand
GGAAAAGGTGCAGGCGGTACTCATTGGAGAATTGAGGCTAACGGCTCTGAGGGAGTTGTTATCAATAACAAGACCGACGGTAAAACTGCGACTGTCATGAATATGTCGGCGTTCAGGATCACATCCAAAGATGTGAAATTTACTATTACAAAAGTCTATAAAGCTGATAATACCGTAAAGATCAATGGTATCAGTCCTATTGACGGTTCACAGGCTATTTACGGCGTATACACTGATAAAGCTTGTAAAAACAAAGCAGGAGAAATCAAAATCGATAAAAACGGAAGCGGCTCGATTGAACTTCCGAATAAGCAGTATTATGTTAAAGAAATCAAAGCACCTACAGGCTACAGCCTATCAACTGAAGTATTTGCACTTAATGCAAATGAAAACGTAAATGTTACCGAGGATTATCTTAAAGGAAACATCATAATCAATAAAACTGCCGAGGATGGTATAATCGGTCAGCGTGAATTTAGAGTAACATGGACTCAGAACGGAAAATCTCACTCCAAGACGGCAAAGACAAATTCAAGCGGAATTGCGGAGTTTAAAGGTCTTAACGTATACGATCTTACAAGTAAAAAAGCAATTTCATATACCATATCCGAAATCAACGTAGATACGGGATATGAAACTCCCAAGGCGAAGAATGTCAAGCTTACAGACGGCGACATTGATCTGACCGTAAATGTGAAATTCAACAACGAACTTAAAACAGGTTCTATTAAGATCAACAAGCAGTCTGAGGATAATCAGAACGGCGGCAGAGAATTTACTGTAACAGGTAACGGCAAGACTTACAGCATAAAAACAGGTTCTGACGGTATCGCAATTCTTTCCGATATTCCCGTTTACGACAGCAATAACGAGAAAATTGTTTACACGATTTCTGAAAAAAATGTACCCGTAAAATATGTTGTTCCTGCGGATCAGACAGCAACTCTTACTGCTGACGCAACTACAACCAAGACATTCAAAAACGTTCTCAAAAAGTTTACCGCCCAAGTAACAAAGCAGGATTCCGAAACAGTTTCCGCACAGGGCGACGGTACTCTTGCAGGAGCAGTTTACGGCATTTACCGTGACGGCGAACTGATTGACACCTACACCACAGATGAAAATGGATATTTCAAATCAAAAGAGTATGTCTGCGGAAACTACACTGTTCAGGAAATTTCACCAAGCGAGGGCTATCTGCTTGACGAAACTGTGTACTCGGTTGGTGCAGAAGCTGAGAATTATTCCATTGAGCATAACCCCATTTCCATGACAGTGACCGAGGACGTTCTCAAGGGAAAAATCAGCATAATCAAGCATTCCGATGACGGAACAACGCAGATCGAAACTCCCGAAGTCGGTGCAGAGTTTGAGGTTTATCTCAAGTCATCAGGCTCTTATGAAGCTGCAAAAGACAGCGAAAAAGACTATCTCGTATGCGATGAAAACGGCTATGCTGCGACAAAAAAGCTCCCCTACGGAATCTATGTCGTTCATCAGACCAAGGGCTGGGAAAGCACCGAATATATGGAGGATTTTGAGGTTGTAATCAGCGAAAACGAAAAAGAATATTTCTATTTGCTCAATGACGCAGTGAAAAAATCCTTTGTTAAAATCGTGAAAAAGGACGCTGAAACAGGCAATGTAATTCCCGTTTCGGGCATCGGCTTCAAGGTTTGGGACTGTGCAAATTCCGAATATATTTCTCAAAAAATTTACTATCCGTCAGAAATGATTCTCGACACATTTTACACCGATGAAAGCGGCTCGCTGATGCTGCCGCAGGAGCTTGCTTACGGCGATTACGAGCTTCACGAAGTGCAGTCGGCGGAGGGTTATGTGCTTGATAAAAATCCTGTTCCATTTACAATTGACGGTTCAGTGGAAACCGTAGTTGTGGAGAAAACAAATACCGCACAGAAGGGCAGAATTTCTGTTCAGAAAACAGGTGATATTTTTACAACGGTCGCTACAGCATCATCTGCTTACACGGACGAAAACTGCGAAACTATTGTAAATCCGACAACTTACACTCCCGTTTTTGCAAGCGGAAATCTGTCCGGTGCAGTATTTCAGATTATCGCAGTAGAAGATATTGTGACGCTTGACGGCACGATCAGAGCAAATGCCGGCGATGTTGTAGCTGAGATCACGACCGATGAAAACGGATATGCAGAAACAGACCTTTTGTATCTTGGCAAGTATGAAGTCAGAGAAATTACTGCCCCTGACGGCTATGCTCTTAACGCAGAATCTCAGTTTGTTGAACTGACCTATGCAGGACAGGAAATTGCTGTTCGTGATACCGTAAATACGTCATTTGTCAACGATTATCAGGGTGTAGAAATTTCACTTTCTAAGGTCATGGAAAAGGACGAGTTATTTAACATCGGTAACTCCGATGAATATACCCGAGTTCGTTTCGGACTGTTCGCAGCCGAGAATATTACCGCCGCTGACGGCTCGGTAATTCCTGCTGACGGACTGATTTCTGAAATAAGTCTTGCTGAAAATATGTCCGCAAAGTTTGATACTGCTCTGCCTTTCGGCAAGTATTACGTTCAGGAAATTGCAACCGATGAGCATTATGTTCTGAACGGTAAAAAGTACCTTGTAAACTTCGAGTATATGGGACAGGAAGTAACTACTGTTACTGTTGATTGCGGCGAGTTTAAGAATGCTTTAAAACGTGGAAAAATCAGCGGTAAAAAGGTTGATGAAAACGAGAAATCTCTTGAAAATGCTTTGTTCGGACTGTTTGCTGTTGATACTGCTGAGTTTACTGCTGACAACGCATATATGACCGCTGTTTCCGATGAAAACGGACACTTTGAATTTGACAAGATCCCATACGGCGAGTATATCGTCAGGGAAATCGAAGCTCCCACAGGATATATTCTCAGCGATGAAAGCTACCCTGTGACAATTTCTGAGGACGGCGAAGTCATAGAAATTAAAGCTGTGAATAAATCTACAAAAGTCAGAATTTCCAAGCAGGATATTACTACAGGTGAGGAGCTCCCCGGCGCAACGCTTCAGATTATTGACGAGGACGGAAATGTTGCCACGGAATGGGTATCAACAGACGAGGCTCACTTTATCGAGGGCAAGCTGATTGCAGGCAAGGAGTACACGCTCCGTGAAACGATCGCTCCCGACGGTTATGAGATTGCAAGCGAGATAAAGTTTACTGTGAATACTGACGGAAGTGTAACGGAGGTCGTTATGTACGATGAGCATACGCCTGATCTTGAAATTCCTCCTACAGTCACAATAGATACTCCTAATACAGGTGTATCCGCAGACAATAGTGCTGAGCTTTATCTAGTAGCCGCAGCGGTTATTATGGCTTTCGGTATGGTCATATGCAAGAGGAACGATAAGGAACAGAGAAAGGATGATGTGAAATGAGATCTAAAAAGAAACTGATCGCAGCAGCAAGTTCGGTGTGCTTTGCAGCTATGATGTCGCTAACTGCTTATGCTTCAGGCGATGTTGCGGGAGCTGTGCAAAGCACTTGGACCACTGCAAGATCGCAGGTGGTTTCGGTTGTAAACAACGTCGTGTTCCCCGTAATCGACGTGATATTGGCGGTTTTGCTGTTTGTTAAGATAACGCTGGCATACTTGGATTACCGCAAACACGGGCAGTTGGAGTGGACGCCGATTGCTATCATTTTCGGCTGTCTTATCTTTGCTTTGACTGCTCCGTTGTATATCTGGTCGATCGTTTAAAAAGGAGAATTTGTGTATGAAAAAAATATATTCAGCTATGGTTTCAGCGGCAATCGCAATGACAATGACCGCCTGCGGAACGATCAGTCCGCCAATACAGAATGCAGCAGAAACTACCGCAACAACGCCGATAACAGCCGAGTCCGTATTGGATTCGGCTGTCTCTTCGGAGGTCGAAATAATCCTGTATAATAAAACTTGACACATAAAAAACAATCAAAGTATAATAA
>NZ_QTWZ01000038.1:0-4772 GCF_003461385.1 Ruminococcus sp. AF17-1AC | reverse complement strand
GGTGTTATCATCGGAACAACGATAGGTTCTCTTGCCGTGGCTTTTAAGTCTGCGGAAAAAGAGATCGCACGTCTTGATAAGGAGGTCAAAGATGCACACAAACAGAGTTAAAGCCAAAGTAGACTTCAAGTTCTGTATGGGTAATATCCCTGCAATGCTGAGAGCAACAAAGCCTGTGCTTTCTGAACGTCAGTACAAGGAGCTGTGTAATGAGGTAAACAAAGCCGACGGCTACCTTGAACAGAAACGCATCATATTCAGCTATGTTGACCCGATAATCAAGGGCTGAAAACAGCGTAAAATCTAATATTTATTAAGGTCGTTTTGCCAACAGCAGATCAAAAATCTGGTGCTTGCAAAGCGACTTTTCTGCTGTTGGTTCTAACGGCAGAAAGGAAAAACATGAACAGTTTTATGTCATGGGTAGGGGGAAAGAAAAATCTTCGTGACGAGGTTCTTGCAAGATTTCCGCCTTACTATGAAAGATATATCGAGGTGTTTGGCGGTGCAGGCTGGGTGCTGTTTCACAAGCCGCCCGGTATGGATTTCGAGGTGTACAATGACTTCAATTCAAACCTTGCGAATCTTTACCGCTGCGTTCGTGATAAACCTGCAAAGCTGAAATACAAGCTGAGATATGTGCTTGATTCAAGAGAGGATTTTGAGTATTTAGCTCTACTTCATAAGCGTGGCATTCTGCCTCGACTTTATGATGTTGACAGAGCGGCAAAGTTTTATCAGCTTATACGTTACAGCTATGCAAGCGGTCTTGACAGCTTTGGAAGTCAGCCACATTCAATGTGGTCTGATTTTCCGATGATAGACCTTGCGGCAAGGCGTTTGCAGAAGGTAGTTATCGAAAACAAAGATTTTGAAAAGCTGATTAAGCAGTACGATAGACCCGTCAGCTTTTTCTACTGCGATCCGCCGTATTTTGCTACAGAGAATTACTACAAGGACGTAGGTTTTACTGCAAAAGATCATATCAGACTGCGTGACGCTCTTCTTGATATCAAAGGCAGATTTTTGGTTTCGTATAATGATTGTCCTGAGATCCGTGAGATATGGCATAAACCAAACATTCACATTGAAGAGATAAGCAGGCTGAACAATTTGGCACAGCGGTATGACGGCGGCTGTCAGTATGCAGAGTTGCTCATATCAAATTATGACACAAGCGAACGTGCGAAAGCTATCAAACAGCTTTCGCTTTTTGATTAGGAGGTTTTTATGAAGAAGATAATATTGGCACAGGTTTTAACGGCAAAAGGCAAAACAGAATTTTCTGGGCTTTATGACAGGCACGGAAATGCTGTAACGGTAGAGGTCGAACGTGACAGCAGCGGTGTTTCACTTATCGTATGGCAAGACGAACAGAAAAAGCAGCATTTTGACTGTGGGATATCCGAAGAGGAAATACAGCGTACCTGTGCGATGTTTGATGACTGCGGCGATTGTCCGCTGAAAGAGTATTGTGAAAGTGAGGCAAAAGAATGAGGATACTCGTGTTTGAACCTCTGAAAGAACCGTATGTGAAAGATATCGAGGACGATATCCAGGCAATGCAGGAAGTAGTGGGAGGAAGCATTGAACCTATATATTTTGAGCAGACAAATGACGCACTTTGCTGGTGCAATGATGAGTTTCTGCTGAACGGTTCAAAGCCTAACAGGATAGTTGGAAATACACTTGTTCACGGCACTTTCTATATTTCAGGCAATTATCGTAACGAATACGGCGAATGGGATTCCTGTTCACTTACTGATGAACAGATAGAAAAGTACAAGCAGCAGTTTGATCATATCATAGTAGATCTGCCTGGTATCGGGCTGGTTGCTGTGAGAGAAACAAAGCCGGAAGTGATCCAACCGCTTGAAGAATATGAAGAAGAACCGGAAATCGAACAGACAATGTAAAGGAGAATGAAACTATGAGAATACACGCATCTATCAACAGAATGGTAAACAAAGAGGATTCAGCAATCAAGGCATATGCCAGCGTAACGATGGACGGTATGTTCGCCGTTCACGGACTGAGGGTCATCGAGACCGAAAAGGGCAGATTTGTCAATATGCCCTCCACCTCATACACCGATAAGGACGGCAACAAGCAGTACAGCGACACCTTCCACGCCATAACCAAGTCGGCGAGAACTGCCGTAAATCAGGCTGTGCTCAATGCTTATGATCTCAAGCTGCAGCAGGTTCAGCAGACGGATATCGAGGTGGAGAACACTCCCAATGAGGAAATGTCGGAGCCTGAAGATGAACCTGAACCGGAGCTAAGTATGTAGTTTGCTAAAGCATTTGCTGTGTATCTTGTAACAAAGGTAGAACTTTTGCAAAAAGTATAGATTTGTGGGCGGATATATGATATATTGCTTGACAAGGAGCGTGATGATATGAAAAGAGCGATATTAATTTTGATACTCTGTGCGGTGTTTTTATCAGCCTGCGGAAATGCAGCGGAAACTGCCGAAAGATCAGTAAGCGTCGACACTTCGGCAGTGAGCCAAACTACGACTGCGGTCACAGTTTCCGCAGTAACATCTGCAAAGGAAGAAAAGGATACAAGCGAAGCCACAACTACTACTTTTAAAACAAGTTCGCAGACGGTATCCGAGACTTCAAAACCGACAAATATCACAGTAACTACGACCAAGAAATCAGATCCATCAGGTTATTCGGGAAATTCCAGTCAGGGACAGAACAATTCTGCACAGAATAATAACGGTCAGGAAAATAACCATCAGCCTGTGCAAAATGATCCGCAGCCAGATAACTCGCCGTCCGATAATAACCGGAGCAATAACGGAGCGGAACAGAATAACGATCCGACGCCTCCGACTACAACTGCAAAGCCTGCGGTAACAAATCCGCCTGACACAACGACAAAGCCGCAGACTACAACAGTGCTGCAAACTCAACCACCCTTGCCGGTGCCTACTGAGGAAGAACGATATATGGATATCGGCAGAAGCTTATCTCATAACGGCTCTGATTACAGCAAGGCAGAGGCGGTATACAACTGGATGACTGAAAACGGTTCGGGCACTTGTGTGAATTATTCGTGGCAGACCTACTATTTGTGCAAAGGTACAGGTCTGGAATGCTATCTTGCATGGACGCCGTCAAAACTGTATGGTCATGTAGCAAATGTCGTTAAGGTAAACGGAACATGGTTTGTTCTTGATACGCAGGGACAAGGATTTCTGCTGAATAACGACTGCGGATTCAGCGAAATAATAGATATTGATGAATCATATATATCAGTGGCGGATTTGATAAGCAACCAAAGATATGATGAAATATATTAAGATGTGCAAACGAAAGAGCCGAAATCCGGCTCTTTTTCTTTGCAAAAATGAAAAGGAGAAATGCACTTTATGTTCAAAAAATCGAAAATATTAAAGAAACTCGGTGCAGGGTTCATGGCAGGACTCTGTGCTTTTTCTATGTTCGGTTCATCTATGAGCGGAGCAATCACAGCAAGTGCCGCAAGCACACCTATGGAAAACCCGGCATTTCCGTCAGCGGATACGGTGATCGCAAAGGCGGCGACCTTGCTGGGTACACCGTATACTTATGGAAACAAGGGCTACTGGTATGCGTATGATCAGGGTCAGTACACTCCGCTTTCTGTTGAAACGATAAATAATCTCGGCATTGACTGTTCGGGTCTTGTGTACTATACTCTTACGCAGCTTGGATACAAAACATCGGGGTTCAGTTGGAACAACCCTGTGCCTGTTGATACAGATCATTGGCTTACAGTCAATGATAACTGCACCATAACTTACGACGGAAAGACTTCAAAGGTCGAAGTCGAAAAGAAAAACATCAAGACAACGGACCGCCCGTATTGGGAGTGTGCTGACGGTTCGGTTATTACAGCAGGTTCTGTGGTGGTCGCTCAGAATCCGGTTGGTGAGGACCACGCTTGGATATATATGGGCGAATTTGATTCAAGAAATGATGTAATAAGCTATCTGAGATCTATTGGTGTTTCGGAAAAACTCATAAACTCAAAGACAGTTGGCGATGGAAAAGGTGCTGGCGGAAAGCATTGGAGAATAGAATCCAGCGGTTCGGAGGGCGTTGTTATCAACAACAAAACAGATGGCAAGACCGCAACAGCTATGAATATGTCGGCGTTCAGGATAACAAAAAATGATGTGAAATTTGAAATAACTAAGGTTCTTGCCTCAGACAGAACGGTTAAGATTTCAGGCACAAGCAAGGTAGACGGCACGGTTGCAAAATACGGAGTATATACCGATAAGGCTTGTAAAAACAAGGTCGGCGAGATCACTATCGGCAAGGACGGAACAGGCTCCATTCAGTTACCTGAAAAGAAGTATTACGTTAAGGAGATCTCCGCACCGACAGGTTACAGTATCTCTGAAGAAGTGTTCGCATTAAAGGCTGACGAAAATATATTTGTGACCGAAGATTTTACGAGAGGCAAAATTAAGGTCAATAAGACCGCCGATGACGGGATCGTAAGCGGCAGAGAGTTCAAGGTCACAGGAAACGACGGCAGCAGTTACACCAAGAAAACCAATGCAAACGGCGTTGCCGAATTTAGCGGATTAAAGGTATACAACACATCTACGGGCAAAGCGATCACCTACACCGTATCTGAGATCAATGTAGATACAAGATACGAAGTTCCTAAGGCTCAGAATGTTACGCTGACAAGCGGAGATGTTGATCTGACTGTAATCCTGTATAATAAAACTTGACACATAAAAAACAATCAAAGTATAATAA
>NZ_QTWZ01000037.1:890-5226 GCF_003461385.1 Ruminococcus sp. AF17-1AC | reverse complement strand
TTATTATACTTTGATTGTTTTGTATGTGTCAAGTTTTATTATACAGGATTAGTCACAAGCGGGTGCTTACGACTGTTTTTCATAGGGTCTATGACGTATTTGTGCAAATATAAATTAAAATGGCATTTCACGTTTTGAAAATTCATTTCACAACATGCCCATCCGAAATCTCAATAACCCTATCGCACTGCTCCGCAATGTTCATATCATGGGTTACGATTATTATCGTTTTTCCCTCGTGATTGAGCGACTTGAAAAGCTCCATTATCTCGGCAGAAGTCTTTGTATCCAAAGCCCCAGTCGGCTCGTCAGCAAGTATCACGCTCGGCTCGTTTACAATAGCACGCGCGATCGCCACACGCTGTTTCTGACCGCCGGAAAGTTTATTACAAGGCTTTTTCGCAAGTTCCTCAATTCCGACAGATTCAAGTGCGGCAAGCGCTTTTTCCTTTTTATTCTTGATTTTTGGTTTTGCAAAATTCAGCGGTATCATCACGTTTTCCAGTGCAGTAAAATCCTCGACAAGAGAAAAATCCTGCATTACCATACCGATTTTCTCGTTTCGTATTTTTGCATACTGCCGCTCGGAAAGATTCTTGACAAGCTCCCCGTCAAGGGTATACTCGCCGTCCTGATAGTCGTCAATACAGGCAAGGATATGCAAAAGCGTTGACTTTCCAGCACCGGATTTGCCGATTATTGCTGCCATTTCACCGTCCTGAATCTCGCAGGAAACGCCGTGCAGAGCTTCAAACTCGTTGGACTTTTTAGGGTTATATATCTTTGTTATGTTGTTAAGCTTAATCATAATTCCATCTCCCGCAACATATCTTTTATCTTCTTTTTCCCGATTATTAATATAGGCATAATCGATGAAACTATAATTGTAATTATCAGCCATGCTGCACATGAACAAAACTCATTTGTACCAAAAGCAACAATTGATCCGTTAAGCTTTCCACTGATCTTTAAAATATTGAAAAACAAATAAGCAAGAAAACATGAGAAGATACAGCAGCATAATACATTACACATCTGTATTAAAACACAGCCTGCCCTTGTTCCGCCGGAAATGCTGTATATGCCGTAATTTTTCAGCTGCCTGTTTGTACTTATAGCACTCATACTCAAAATGCTTGTAAAAATGAGTATGCTTATGCCGATTATAAGCGGTAATATCATCACCCTTTGCTCGTTTATCTGTTTTAAGCTTGTCTCGTTTATTTTTGATAATTTTATCCCTTTTATATCAAAATCGGCGCCTAACTGAGTGGTGAAATTTTCATATTCCTCATCGCTACGACCCTCTTTGAATTTAATAAGCGACATTCCGGGACAACCGCCTAGCTTTTGATTTTTTTCAGTAAGCAGGAGAATTTCATTTTTATGCTGCGCACTATAATAATTTGGATACAAAGATGAAGCGTCTGAAACTTCGGACATCAATGTATAGGCGTTAAAAACTTTAGCTCCATCGCAAAGCATTCCTACTATTTTAAAATTTAATTCCTTCTCACAATCTGACTGCGAATCGAAAACCACAGTTATCACATCGCCGACCTCATATTCATCACTATAGGATATTACTGCGTTAATTATGCCGTCTTCGCTGTCACATTCGCTTAACCATTTACCCTTTTCAAGGATTGGTATGTAATCATTGATGAATTTGTCATCATAGCTGTTGATATAAACGTACCTGATGTCATTTTTATAAAAGGCATTGCTATTGTTATAAAGTCCGCCAACTGAATTGAAGGAGTAAACCTCGTCAACATATTCAAAACCGCTTATCTCTTCAAGCAGAGGATAATTCGGTATGTCGATACTGCAAATTCCTTCTCCGTCTATATGTTCCTTTATCGGTGAATAAAACTTTGAGATATAGTTTATTGAGGACACACAGTAAACTATCAGTATCAAAGCTGCGGAAATTTGTAGGATTATAAAAATATTAAAAAATATATTACGTTCAAATTCCTTGATACCATATCTGATATATGATGCGCGCACCGTTTTCACCTCCGTGATTTCAGCATTTGCACTGGCGAACGCGAAATGCTGAAATAAATCATTATGTTTTGAGAAACGAAGGTCACAGCTATGTAGATCGCTGCAAGTAAAATATAGTTTTTCACTGAATATGCAAGAGTGACATACGGCAAAATACCGGCTAGTCCGGGAAGTATAAGAAAATTAAAACAAGATATACATAGCAGAATATTGATCGCACTATATATCATCATCTCGCTGACCATGATTCCTTTGAGCCTGTTTTTAGAACACCCATTGATCCTGAATATAGCCATAGTCTTTCGTCTAAGATCAATCACATATTTAAACAATGCCGTGATATTGACAGAAGATATGATCGCAATAACAACGCAGATCGTCATTTTTGTCTGAAAGGTTTTCAGCACCTCGGCATCATAAACCGGCATATCCGAAATTTCCTCATCGCTTATTCTGTCACCAAAGCACTTTTTGAAAATGTTAACTGCACTGTTGTATTCATTCTGATACAGAATCTGCTGTATTTTCACCTGTGGAAAAGTCGTAACATCGGCGTCTGATGAAAGAACGGTATAAGGTATATAATATCTGTCTCCCCAGGTTTTGGTGAATCCGATCACTTCAAAGGTTCCTTCAGGAAGGTCGACAAATATTCTGCCGTCTTTATCATATGCCTGATAACTGTAATCTTCGGGAGAAATATCGTCATCATATCCGATCTCGCTGTCTATCTCTTTGTAACATTCGATCGGGGCTATACATACCTTAGCAGCTTTGTCATAATCTGTTTTACTGAAAGAGCTACCACTGTACCACATTCCGTTAGTTTTCAGATTTTTTTTAATATCATACATTTCCCAGCCGTCATTATATGACAGCCAGACGTAATATCCGCCGCAGTCAAAATCTATGTACCCTATTTTATTCCCAAGCGCTGACCCCATCTCGTTAAGAAAAGTCAAAACCGATTCATTTGAAATTGGATTTTCCTCATCAATGTCGCTTTCAAAATCAAAGCTAATCCAATTCTTTTCTTCATCAATAGGCTCATCTGAAGCAATGTCCTTTATCTGCTGTGAATAATTCTGATATATCCCAAATGAAAAAATAATAAGCATCAAGCTTGTGATCTCACAGACCACAAACACAGCAAAGATAACCTTGCTGTGTCTGATAAACTGTGCAATGTTTTTAAGAATAAAAAACATATGCCCCGACCTTTCATGATTTATCCTACGTTTTTGCTGATTGTGGCAACTTTATTTGTACGTGAGGAATCACGATACACAATTACAGTATGTTTATAATTGTTTCCGCCTGAGCTTCTGTAATTTGAACAACCCTTGATGCCGATCGATCCTTTTGTACTGAGTGTTTTATATTCAGATGCTCCATCCAAATATAAGCCGTTAGAATGATACACATCAACGCTAATCTTGGTATATTCTGTCAGAGATTGTTTATTTGTAGCCCTTGTCTGAACAAAATTGCCAGCTTCATAGTAATCCATTTTTGCATATGAATTACCATTGTATGTATAATTATAATTTGATTCATACGTTTGATCAAATGCCCCTACTGATACCATTGCAGTCGTCGCTATCGTGCTGAAGGCAATAATAGAAGCTATACCAATTGTAATAGTTTTTTTCATATTCATAAAAATTTCTCCTTTAAATTATAGCATTAATACCAAAAAATATCAATGCAAATCCTTTGTATTCAAACAGTTTCGTAAGCCTGCACAAATTGAATCGTGCAATATTGTTAAATATTTTAATTCTGCATTGGAATCACCAAACCTTTCTTCTTATATTGTATTTTCAGCATGACACTGTGCTACTATAAATCGTAATGGTCTCATAATCAGAACCGTTATAGACCTTTGCGATTGTTTTAAGACGGTATGTACCGCTGCTTAACGATGATTTAGACGTGGTATATATCGCTGTATATGTGTTGAACGTTTTTGTCCAGCTTGTAACATTGCTCCACCATTTTCCACTCTTTTTCTCTAGTGTATGTGTAACAACCACTTTAGTTGTCTTATCTGAAAATCCCATTACCGTACTTTTGCACGAAGCAGTCTTATTTGAAATAGTCATACTGTTATAAACTTTGGAAGTATACTTATAGTATTCTGTGAATTCACCTTCGATAGGAGTACTTAACTGAGGCTCAGCACAAACAGATATGCCACTCCCACACACTATAATGGAAGAAACAAGTAACGCTAATAATTTTTTCATCTTTTATTATCCTTTCACAAAAAATAGAGTAGAAAGATCAAATCGACCTCTCTACCCTATATAACAATAAAAAA
>NZ_QTWZ01000037.1:0-861 GCF_003461385.1 Ruminococcus sp. AF17-1AC | reverse complement strand
AAAAAACAAATTAGTAAGACTATTTTTGTAACTTTGTAGACTTGCATAAATCTATAACAGTTTCTTTGTCGAGATTGCTGGAAATTGACAATATGTATCTGCCATTATCCCAAATGCACGTTACATCAGTATCAGATTCAAAGAGCAAATATTCCTGACCATCGATCTCGATCTTCGTAAAATCCGTTCGCTCATTATCCATATATATCTTATGATCACCTTTGACATTCTGGTCAAATAAAATTCCTTTTTTGCCATTTGAATAAAAAACTGAAATACTATTATCTGTTTCACCATATTGAGTCTGTTCAAAACCGGCAGGCAACTTTGAAATATAATATTTTTCTTCAAAAGATGTCGGATAACCGTCGTCCGTTCCACTTTCGGTTGTTACAACGCTGTGATTCGAAAAGATTTTTATTATAAAATCATATACTGCATTACGAACCGCTTCGACACTTAAAGCTGAGGCAGAAAGCACGACCATTGCAACAATAACACACGCAACCCGTCGACCTGCCGTACTTATAAGATTAAAATATGGCCTGCTTTGCCGTTTAATAAGCTTCTTCATTTTCTTATTATGCTTATCACTAAATTCGTGTTCATCATTTAATGAGATCGCTTCCATATCGGCATTATAATCTTCATCAATTACATCTTTTAAAGCTTGTGTAAACAATGTGTTTTCGTTCATATTTCTCCCTCCTTTAAAATTATCTTTTTCAGATTATTCTTTGCCGTCCAATATCGCTGCTTGGCTGCTGCATAACTGATACCAAATGAATCTGCAATTTCTTTATAGGCCATTCCCTGGACGCATACAAGATAGAGTATATCTCTATCAGTTTTATTTAATTT
>NZ_QTWZ01000036.1:0-5531 GCF_003461385.1 Ruminococcus sp. AF17-1AC | reverse complement strand
TGCCTTTGCGTATCATTCAGAGCCTGTTCCTGAGCGATTTTATGGAACTTATCCACATCGGGGATAACCCCAAGCGTTCTTCCGTTGTCAAATTTACAATGCAGAGTTACTGCATCGTCCACAAATTGAACTATGCCTTTAGTACCTGGTGGAATCGGACGGGGATCGTTATCCATACTGTCAAGGCATATCCGAGTTCCTTCGGGATATCTCTGCCTGAGCATTTCTACCTTCTTTTCGTTGTAAATCATATTCTGCCTCACATCGTCATTCCCATATCGGGTCTTTGGTCATATCATCGGTCTGACTGCTGTTTATTTCTTACTTGATCACCTCCAGTCGTTTTAGATTCCCTTTTTATAGTATATTTGTTATCAAGCCTCCTTTGAAACAAAAAAGATCGCTTTGTCGTTTATCACATTTCGTGATATTTGACAAAACAGCCTTCTAAACTTTGTGAATGTTTTTTCATAAAAAAATCGGCAGGCTCAGAGCGAAATCTGCTCAAAGTCTGCCGATCTGTTGGATATTTTTTCGTTGTGTAGGGTTCAAACCCCTTCGGTCGGTGAAAATCATGAAAAAGCATCCATGGTTTTACACTAAAAATTTTCGGCTGGAAAACATGAAAAAAGCCCGTATTTACGGGCTTTTAAGGGTGAACATTCATTTAGTCTCACCAATATGTATAATTGCTATCAAATTTGCATATTAGTTTATCACCGATATAGACCTGATTGCTTTCACAGAACTAGGTCCCAGTTTCTCAGCGGCATCGTACAGAAAAATGTACAGCATCAATAAATATAATGGAATAAACCTCGTTAAGAGGACGTTTCTGCCAGTCCTCTATCTGCGGAAGGAGGCGGTCTGTGATATCGGATACCATACTCCTCGAGCAGCATTCCGATGATGTTCTTTTTTCCTTCGCTCATTGGTTCTCTTTTTCTTCTTCCCATAAAAAATCAGCCTCCTGTGTTATTTTTATTATATCACAGTTGACTGACTTTTTACAGACTTTTCTTCAGAGGGTCTGTTTAAGTGGGAAATGAGATCACTTTATGAGTAAAAATATGTTCATTTGTAATAATACTTTATATTTGATTGTTTTTGCTTACTATTTTTTTATAAATATACACCTGTTTCTTCATCCCAATATCCAGTTACAGTATATGTTTTAGAAGACATAAAATTATTATTTTCAGCAGTAAGATAAACATTTATATGATCGCCATTATCATTTGCTCTCTTATATCGTGCAGAATCTCCTTGTTTTATAGAATATTCTGAACTTGCACTTCTACCATTTTTGTTTACTATCCAAAAATTTGTAATAGTATGTTGACCTTCACCAGATTTACTCATTTGTACTTTCCAACTATTAGAGTTATCACTTGTATTCCTGAATTCTGACTTAGGAGCTTGTGCATTATCTACACTACCCTGAATTCTAAAAGAAAAACCTATATTATTATCTTTATATGCTGCAAATACACTTGGAATCATTAAAGTTGATACTGCAACAACACACATACTAATGCTTATAACTTTCTTCTTTAAACTATTTTTCATTTTAAAAGCCTTCCAATTTATTACAAAAACATATTATTACTTACGCTGAAATCTACCATTGGAAACTGATATAACTGTATCGGACAAAAGCGAAATATCCTCTTTATTATGACTTGCAATGATTATAAGCTTGTTTTTTTTCTTTTGTTCTAACAGGATTCTTCTGACATCATTGACACCATCTTCATCCAGAGCGTTTGTAGGCTCATCCAAAAGGAGAATGTCAGGATCTTCAAATAATGCCTGAGCAATACTTAATCGTTGTTTCATTCCCAGTGAAAAAGTTTTTACTTTTTTCTTGCTGTCGGGGTCGAGTCCTACTGATTTTATTGCAGATTTTATCATATTATCATTAGCTGTATTTTTTATTTCTGAAAGCATTTTCAGGTTATCAAAAGCTGAAAAATTAGGCAAAAGGTCTGTATTTTCTATAATTATGCCACAGCTTTCAGGGAAAGAAATATCCTTATGCAACTGCTTGCCATCAATTATTACTTTGCCGCTGTCAGGAAAAATCAAGCCGCAAATGGCACGCAAAAGCATAGTTTTTCCACTGCCGTTTCTGCCAACAAGTCCGTAAACATGACCACTTTCAAAAGTCAGATTTACATTATCAAGAATCTTATTATTCTTTATTGTTTTGGATAAATTCTCTATAATTATTTCAGACATTGCATATCCTCCTAAAAGATATCTTTTTGTTTTATGATTTTCCTGCATAAAAAAATACATACAATAATTGCAAAAGCCAAAATTAAATATAAAATGTATAAATCTACAAAATCAGCTGATATTAAATCTGTCCGGTTTTTCATTGAAAAGTTTGTAGTTAAAAACAGTAACGGAAAATATTGCTCCTTTTCAATAAAGTATCCACCCAGAATTGTGGAAACTATGTAGTATGAAAAAGCTGTAATTACGCCTGCAAATGATGAAAACTTCAGTTCAACCAATATTTGCAGTATACTGATAAAGAACAATGATAAAATGCTTGTGAAAATATAATTTGAAATATCTGCAACTGTAAAATCAATAATTTTTTCGTTGCGGATAAATAATAAAAAAGCATAGATAATTATCCGGGTCAGGCAAAATACACATACTGACAAGAATGATTTCAGAATTATTTTCCCAAGAATTAAAGTTCTTTTTTTATATCGCAAAAGCTCATACTTTCCATAACCATAAAGGTATTTTTCACAATTGCCAAATAAATTGAAAACAACCAGTGAAATAAACAGAAAATCCGATGCAACAAGCATATTGCTGTTTCTGATATTTACCCCTTCAATTAAACCTAAAAGACCTCTGCTGGGAAGAGAGTTTTGCATAAAAAGTGCCGAAAGAAAAATTATCGGAATATATAATAACATTTTTTTTAACATAGTGTGAGTCCCCTGCTTCATTGAAACGTCAGAAGTGGGCATATATCTCTCACTGACAAGAAGCAATCCATAAGTATTGAAATTTCAAATAGTGATGAGATTTACTTATCATTAGATCAGATACTTCTGTTCTTATTTAAATAATTACAAAACATCTCTATTCTTTATTTTGATTTTATTCAGAATTACAAACACAATTATTATTGGAACAAACATCAGAACATCTGAAACTATATTCAAATTTTTCATATCTGTATTATAATATTTGGTGCAGACAAGTGTAAAAAATATAGGTGTATTAAGATGCAGTAGTTTATAAATAAACATCATAACAGAATTAACTATAAATACAAGAATACCGCTTAAAATAGAATTTAATGTAATGTAGTACAGAAATATCATAATTTGACTTGTCAACAGATAATAAAGAACATATGCTGAAAATTGCAGAGCAAAAATATCAAAAAAGTTTATTTGAAATAGTATATTTTTACTAAAATTCACACACATAAAAATCAAATGTGGCAGGCAAAAGGCAACTGAAAACATAACAGAGCAAAAAATTGAATTTATCAGATTTTTATTTCCAATCTTTTCTCTTGAAATTCGAATAACATTCTGACAATTAAGCTTCAAGAGAGTACTACCAAACAGAAATGCAAACAATAATGTATAAATTGTTGCTGTGTTGTTATACCACAAATATCCGGCAGTGTTCACTGTATTATCAATTGCATCTTTAATTAAATTATCTCCATTTGCCATGGATATATATTTGTTTTTCCTTTCAACAGTAAAGTGATAGAACAAAAAGAAAATAAATGTCAGTAAAAAATATATGTAATGTTTTTTCTTATATTTCATCTTTGTTTCTTAACCCCATAAAATAAGTAACTATAAAAACCATCAATACAGTAGCTGAAAATATAATTAAGCCTGAAAGATAATGATTAAATCCGTACTCAGTAAAAGGTTGTATGGAATTTCCGACACCGTAGGGAAAAATTGCCTGAATTATCCAAACAAAAAATGAAACAGGGTAAGCTATATAATGATTTCTGAAAATAATTGAAAAGCATAATCCTAAAACACTACAAAGACCACAGACGAAGCAGTAGGTTATTATATAAATAAAATAGTAAATATATGGGTGGTTATAGCCAAATATAAACCATTTATTCATATCATGATAGTATTCCTCCATGCCTCCGAACGAACTTCCGCTATGAAAAAAAATTATGCACAATAAGAAATTCAAAAGCAGAGAGAAAAACATTATTACAGACGGAACAATTGCTGCAATTTTAAATTTTGTTTTGTAATACTCTTTTTTTCCTACTCTCATTATCAGACATTTTAAATAGCCACTGTTTCTATCGGTTGTATAACTATCCGCATATAAAAGCAAGAAATATAATGGCAATATAAAAGAAAGCAGTATTTGTGTAAAATGCCCCATTGTTGAACCTGACAAAAAGCTTGTAAAAGCAGGGTGATTTTCAGGGTCAAAAGAACCAAATAAAATAATGTCATTATAAATATGTTGAATAAAATCTATTAATGGCAGCAAAAACATCAATAAAATAATTAATCTGCCCTTTGTACTTTTGAAAATTCGCATTAATTCACATTTTATCATTTTATCACCTTTAAAACAGAATAAGCATTAAATGAGACACTATATTGTCTAATTCATTAAGTATATTCCAAAAGTCGGCAATTGTCAATGGTGTTTTTTACAAATAAGCAAACAAATTATTTGTATTTTTTGGACATTATGTGTTGATTTTATGTAAGCGTAAAATAAATCCACGACTTCCAAACAATTGAACTTTGGTGTATAATAAAGTCCAAGCAACTCTATAGAGCGGATGAGAAAATCTAAGTTAGTCTATAGAGTGCATTGTGTACTGTAAAAAAATTAGAGTGGCAAATTTTATGCCATTCCCAACTAACGTTTTTATCACAGTTGATTAATTTACAGAGATTTTTTCGCAGAGCCATCTCGCACTGTCGTTACCCTACCCTCAGATCATCAAATACCGCAATGCCTTTTGCATTGGTTTTATCAGTTTCGGCAAGAGATTTACCGTTATAGGTATAGGATATCTTGAACTCCCTGCCGCTGATTATGCCATCCTCGGCAGTTTTGTTAATTTTGATTGTTCCTGTTTCATAGTCCTCTTTCACCTTGTTTTTTCCTGCTTTGATTGTATATACGGTCGGATCAACTGAATAACCTGTTGGAGCCTTCAATTCCTTTGCGTAATAAGTCTTGTTTGGCAGCTTTACAGAGCCTTTTCCATTGCTGCCGATTTTGATTTTGGCAACCTTGTTTTTGCAGGATTTATCGCTGTAGATTCCATATACCGCAGTAGAATTATCAACGCTTGATTTTCCCACAAGATCACCGTTTGTATTATACTTATCTATCTCAAAAGTCACATCGGTCTTTGTGATCCTAAAAGCCGACATATTCATAGCGGTCGCTGTTTTACCGTCGGCCTTGTTATTAATTACAACGCCCTCAGAGCCGTTAGCCTCAATTCTCCAATGAGTACCGCCTGCACCTTTTCC
>NZ_QTWZ01000035.1:0-6403 GCF_003461385.1 Ruminococcus sp. AF17-1AC | reverse complement strand
TGTGTATTTCAACCAGCCATTTTCACTGCTTTTTCAGTTTATATAATTGAAAGCTGCTGAGTCCAATGAAGATGTGAATATTCATTATGCACAATTATTCGTTGCAATAATTGTGTGATATGATGAAGTTAAAATACTCTGCAACAAAACTTAAAGAAAATTACACTTACATTGAGAAAGGACGTTTAATATGAAAAAAATCGTAAAGAGAATCGCAGCTATGGGTGCTGCTGTTATGATGATGAGTTCTATGGTTATTGGGGCTAGTGCGTATGAAGCCATAAAATACGGCAGAGCAGTTGGTGGTTCTGGCTCAAATGCTTATATTTCATGTTTTGTAACAGGAATAAGAACAAATTCAACTGTAGCTGGTCAAGCTTGGACTAGGACATCAAGTAACAATAACAATGTTTACAATCCAAATTGTAAATACAGCGGTTATGTTTATGCAAGTGCCTCTGTTGGTGGTACTGGTTGTGGATCATCTCACTCTGACACAGGTAAAATTGAGCATTCGTTTGGGGTAAAAGGTTGTACATCTTCAAAGTTAGTAAAAACTGTACATATTTATAATGATAAGGTACATGGCAATTACAGCACAACGCTTTCCGTTGATAGTCAATAATAGAACTTGAGTGTGAATTATGAAAACTAAAATTATTATCGCAACAGCCGCAGTTATAATTGCCGCAGTTGCAGTTACACTTTTCATTTCTCTTGGCACAAAATCCGATAAGGCGGTTTCTTCTGAAAAGGGTCAACAAGAACTTTCTGCTTCTCCCACAAACCTTTTGTGTCCTGAAGCTTCTTCTACTGCATTTGCAAACAATTTTGTGTATTACAAAACCTATGATGGCATTGCAGAATATGATATCGAATCCGACAGCCTTGCAATGATAAAGGTCAAGCTTCAAGAGTATTCAAACTTGTCCTGCTATACCATATATGACGGCGTTATATACGCTGTAAGGTCAGTGTATAATTCTGCTACGCAAAAAGAAGATTACAGCATTGTCACAGTGGATTACAACAGCGGTGAAGTCACGGAAGTGTATTCTGCACCAAAGGACAGCATATTAGGCTGTATGTCTATGGACAAAGACGGAGATATCTATTTTGTTGAGGGCAAATACAAAAAGAGCGAGACCGACGAGAACGGATTCAGCACAGGCTATTCGCTATATAAATACGCTCTCAAAAACTCTGACAAAAGCGAGATAACAAAAGCCAATACCTATTACATAAGCGACGGCAAGCTTTATTTTACAAGGCTTTGCCCAAAGACGGATACAGTCCGCCTATTTATAGCTCCACTTTCAGACCCTCAGAACGTCAAGGATACAGGCATTGATGTTGGCTCTCAGATAAGCGAAAATACGCCGTATATGTATTATCCGGCCGACGGAGATGTGTATTACTCTAATGGCGAAAACAAGCTGTATAGGTATAATGAGGATAATGAAAAAAGTGACACAGTTTGCACTTTTAAAGACAAATCTTTTGTAAGATATTTTCAGTATTTCAATAACACTATGATAGTGCTTGTTCGTGAGCCAAATGATAATGGCAAAATGTATCAGTATGTGCTTTATTATCTTGATAACGATAATAAACCGCAGAAGATAATTGATGATGCTAAGCTCAATGAAAAGTATTTTTACGGCTATGAGTATATCGACTATATGACGATATTCAATAACTGTGAGGATTATTTCCTTCTTTCGACCTATGATCCCGACGCTGATACAGCCGCTTATCTTGTGGATAAAGATTTTAAACTGCACAAGTTTATTTCAAACGGCGAATGGGATTATGATACATATGCGGAGATACAGGCAGGAATGTAGGAACTTGATATTTGAGGTGTGACGATATGAAACTTCTCAGATTTATGATAAGAAAAGATATGGCGAAGTCAGCTTTGATAAGCTTATTGCTGGCTTTGCTTTCCTGTGCCTTTTTGATATCTGTACTGAGACCCTCTTATGCTTATGGTGAAAAATACATGACCTATCTTAAAAGCGGCTCGGAAACTGTAAGCCAAGACGCTCAAAAGCTTGCTGATGAGCAAAACGCTCTTAACAACGAGATAAACGACTATCAAAATAACCACAACACGGGCGGTGTAAAACAGGCTGAATTGCCTGTGGAGCTTGAGGAAAAGATAATAGATTTTTCTCAGAAAAATTCTCAGGCTGGTGTGGGTCTTGACAGTATGTTTTCTCTTATTGAGGGGCAGCTTTACGCTCAGCAAAACTCTTTGAAGCTCATATCCGAGCGTGTGAGAGGTTACAGCCGAAATGCAAGGCGTGGCGTTACTGATGAGTATTCTTTAAAGCTGTCAAACAAACTTATAGAAGACTATGATTCCGTTATAACAGCGCTTGAAAAATCTGATAAGATCATTGACACCAGAGCCGCTGACGGCTTTGAAAACTATATGTCATCTGAAATACTCATACCATTCGGTGTTTATCTGCTCCTTTTCAGCATATTTTCATCAGAGATACAAAGCAGCAGGATAAAAAGCTTTGGAATAACCAAAACGGGCGTGAGGAAATTCTCACTTTTCAAGCTTTGTACCGGCTTTGTTGCTGTAATAATTCTTGTTTTGATAATTTACACTGTGGATATTATAACTCTTTTTATTTACGATACAAACGGCTTTAAACTTGATATGCCATTGCAATATCTGAGCGGTTTTGAACTAAGTTCGGCGAATATGAGCTTTGGCGGATATCTAGTTGCAGTATTTGCCGCAAAACTTGTTTATGCGCTTTTCACCGCAAGTATTGTTATGTTTCTTTCAATGCTTTGCAGAAAGACCATACTTGCAGGAGCTGTCTGTCTTGTGCCAATATTTGTACCATTATATCTGAAAACCACAAGTCTTTCCAACCCTGCCGTTGACATTTTAACAGGCAATTACACCAATATGCTCAATGAAACGGGTTATATGAATTTTTGGGGAATACCTGCACGAGAATACGTTGTTTATTTTGCTATCATATTCATCATGACTGCATTTTTTGTCGCAGGGACATATCTCCTTGCTGAAAGGCAGGTGGGATAATGAAAAGTATGTATAGTTATCAGACTTCACGGCTTTTAAAGAAATTTTGGATGCTTTTTGTCATAGTGATAATTTTTTCAGCTTCCGTTAAATTTGCTGTGTATCGTAGCTTTAACGCTTCTAATAACCTTGTATATATGAACAAAGAAACGGCGGAGATATACAATGAACTTATAGAAAATTCCGCAGATAAGACCCTTGAACAGTGTGACGAATACATAACGGAATATGAGATGAGAAGTTACGCAAGCGGTTATAATAATAACATTACAGCCGCCGTGAACAAATATAAAACAGAGCTTCGCAGTTGTTTTATGGTCGAAAGCATCAGAAGCTATGCTCGCACAGGCAGGGGTCTTACAGACGCTAATATACCTACCGACCTTGTGAAAAACAGCCGACTTTACGCTACCTTTTCAACACCGCAGGTGATAAATGACGAGCCGTTTTTGAAGTTTCTTGAATTGCAGGCGGTAGATGTCATGCCTATATTTGTGCTTCTGCTTGTGGGCGTTTTTGTTGCAGATAGTTATGAAAAGAGAATGGATCGGCAGATAAAGATATCAAAAAATTCGGCGGCGTTTTTCAAGTCACGGGAAATAATTTTATCGGCGGCGATATTTATAATGTTCACGCTGAGCTTTTTCGCCGACCTTATTTTAAGCGGAACATTACATCAGAGCAAGTACAGCACCTCATCTTTACAAAGCGTGTGGCAATTTGACCTTGCGCCTTTAATGCTAACTGTTAGAGGCACAATAATATGGCTATATGTCACAAGGCTTATGTCGCTTTTTATAACCTACGGCATTTTCGTGCTTGTGGCAAAGCAAGTGTGCTCGGTGAAAAAATATATTATGCTGACCTCTGGGCTAATTGCGATAATGTCCGCCGCCGCACATTATGTGGGAGCACTTTCGCCCTATATGTTTGCGGCTGTCACAAGCGTAAATGGGCAGCTTAACAACCTTGACTATATGAGGGCTTTTGATTGTTCGGAAGCGGTAGCTGTATTCATATATCTTGCAGCGATTTTGAGCGGACTGACTGCATGGAGATACAGCGGATATTATGAAGGAAATTCTAAGGAGCGTTGCTGATATGAGTGTTTTAAGAGTAGAAAACTTATCAAAAAGATACGGCAAAAAGCAAGCGCTAAAGGGTATAACCTGCGAATTTCATACGGGCATAAACGCTTTGCTTGGACCAAACGGCGCAGGTAAGACCACCATAATGAACTGCATATCGGGCGTGATAAAAAAGTCGGGCGGCAGCGTGACCCTTGACGGGCAGGACGTTTTTGAAATGGGCGAGAAATATCGTGAAAAGCTGAGCTTTCAGTTTCAGTATCAGCCATTTTATCCAAGCTACACCGCCCATGAATTTCTCAGATTTTCGGCTCTGTTAAAAGGAATGCCTGAGCCGCTTATTGAGGACGAGATAAGGCGTGTGCTGAGGCTTGTGAATCTGTCTGAAAATCTTGACGACAAGATAAGGTCATTTTCGGGCGGAATGAAACAGCGACTTGCCATTGCACAGACTATCCTTAACTCCCCCGAGATACTGATTTTTGACGAGCCCTCCGCAGGTCTTGACCCATTTGAGCGTGAGCAATTCAAGAGGATAATGGTGCGACTTAAAAAGGACAGCATTATAATAATTTCCACCCATATCGTTTCTGATATTGACACCATAACGGACGACCTGATCATACTTAACAAAGGCTCTGTTATCGCTAATGACAGCCCAGAGGCGCTTTTTGAGCATATAAGGGGTATGGTGTGGGATATTCCCAAAGAGGATATTGGTTTGCTGCCTATCGAGAACATTTATTATGAGGACACAAAGTCAAAGACCATATCAAAGACAAAGCCCACTCCAAACGCTGTTATAAGCGAGCCGACTATGAATGATCTTTATTTCTGCGGACAGCTTGACGGGGGAGTGTTTGAGTGAGGAGATAATTCAGATAATGATGTCAACTCTGAACGATAGTTGCCTCTTATCTTCAGTAATTAGACTTTGTCCTCTGCAAAAAAAATTTGTAATGAAAGGATATAATATGCTAATAAACCACAACCAAAATATGCTTTGTCTTGATGAATTTGATATACTTGAACTGCGTGAAAATGCAGATGAGTGTGATTATCTTTTTGTTGTTTCGCCTAAAATTGAAACAAAGATATGCACTAAATAATGAACATTATACAGCTCCTAAGATAAGAGGTCATAAACATTTGTGTAAAGACTGTGGAAGTATTTTTGTTGACAGATTCAATACACTTGATCTTTGCTCAAAAATGACTAACAGACTTAGGTGTAAGATCCAGCAATTATCATTAACAAAACCATTTAAGCATATTGTAAGAGACGGGAAAGGTTATTCGTTTGAAATTCTAAGAGGAAAGGTTCTGTATGGTCAAGCCTATAAAACCAAAGCCATTTTTTCGTATAATAAATTTTCGCCGACAATACACTATGTAACTGGTCCTTCGACCCGCTCGTCATTAAATATGATTCAAAATCTTATGGATTCGTACAAACAGATATCAGGAGCCGATATTGATAGGTTAAAATTAGGACTATTCTAAATAGAATAAGGGGCTGTAAAAAAACTCCCCAAGAAAAAAGGCTGCGATCTTGCCAAAAAGCAAGACGGCAGTCTTTTTTTTGTGGTATAATTAAAGTATCATGAATAACCAACCACAAGAATATTATACACCATATCAATTAAAATTTCCAATAGAAATTGAAAAAATAATTGAAACAACTGACCCGGTATATACATTTTGTGAAGTGATGAATCATATTGATCTGAGTAAATACCTGACGACCGAGGACCGCAGGACAGGCCGTCCAAGATATGAAGAAGAAACTTTGCTGAAAGTAATACTGTTTGCATTTATGGAAAACGGATACGAATCATTGCGAAAAATAGAAAAACTCTGCAAAACCGATATTCGCTTTATGTGGTTATTACAGGACGAACCGCCGCCAAGCCATATGACGATAGACAATTTTATGAACAATGTGCTTAACGGAAAAATAGAAGAGATATTCGCTGACATCAATGCTTACATATTTGAACAAGAAAACGTAGATATGGATCATGTGTACATAGACGGAACAAAGATCACAGCCAACGCCAACAAATACAGCTGGGTATGGAAAAAGAGCTGTGAGAAAAATCGCGTGAAAGTATTTGCAAAGATAACAGAACTGTTAAGTGAGATAAATAAAAGAATAGCCGCATTTGGTGTGAAATTCGGAGTTCGCGATGGTTTTGTCAATATCACTTGACACATTTTATTCGAACAAGAATTATGCAGC
>NZ_QTWZ01000034.1:0-7267 GCF_003461385.1 Ruminococcus sp. AF17-1AC | reverse complement strand
GCTTATCTATTATATCATATTAGCTAAGCTTTGTCAAGACTTTTCTTTGTGAATTCTTTGTGAATTCGTTTGAACTCTTTCAAAAAGCGTTCATCGTCATCACTTTCTTCACATTCATCGCTCTCATCAAGCGACTTATATATTTTATCATCTACAGCGACATTTGTCAATAGCTTTTTCATCGTTTCTCTCTTTTATACATTTTCTACCCGATAATTTAGATATTTTTCACTATGTTGTTCAGTTTAAACTATATATAAAAGAAAAAGCAGGGCAATGCCCTGCTCTTATGCTCTTAATTATTAGAAGATGTATCAAATCCGCCCCTGTTAAAGAACAATTCTCTTATTGCAAGCGCACAGCCTGACAGGAATCTGTGTTTGTCCTCAATGATAGAAAGCTCGATCTTGCTTGAAACAAGCGCTCCGCCTATCTCTGTCACAGCGTCCTTTAATTTCTGGAACGCCTTTTCATTCTGGAATTTGAACTGATGAAGCACTATCTTCTGTGGGTTGGTAGAAAAATACAAGTTGTTAAGAAGCACCGCTAACAGCGTAAGCTCACCGTTAAGTATCTCTTTTACAGCCTTGTCGTCTTTCTCGTATGCCATCGTTATCATATCCTGATTGACATTCTCAAAGCTTCCCCTTGCCGCCTCATAGAGAAAAGGCGTCTTTTCAGCTGAAAATACTTCCCTAAGCTTTGACATAGTAGCCGATGGAGTGAGTTCACTCTCAACACAGCCTCTTCTTCCGCAAGGACAAGTCCTGTCAGAATAAGGGTTGATTATCATCTTATCCACGAAGTTAGTTCTGTTATCATATGAAACGATCGGATCGTTAAGATTCGTCACAACAAAGTGCATAGTGTTGCCATACTGCAAAAAGGCTATGTTGTGTCTGTTTATATCCTTTGTTTTAAGGAAGTCGATATTTGCCATAGCCGTACCCTTTACAGAGTTGTCAAAAACCAGCGGAAGCTCAGTTTTCTCTCTTATTGCAGCCTTTAGCTTAGAATAGTCAGGCTCGCCATCTTCAACACTGATACCAAGTCTTGAATACATAGTCGGGAATATACCGAAACCGATGCCGAGAATTGAGTTCTTGTCAAGGCAGTTGTCGCCCAGTACCTCGTTTATAGACTTCTCAGTGAAATCAAAAATAGTGCTGTAGTCCGTCTTTTCGTTGATAGCCAGGTTTCTCTTATCGAGAACTGCACCTGCCAGAGTTGACAGACCAACGCTTACGATATCCTCCTCTACCGTTACGCCTATAACGAACTTGTAGTGGTGATTTATGTCGATAAGTATCTTTTTTCTGCCTCTCGGAGCTTTTTCTGTAACGTGTTTGTATTCGCCTATTTCCTGTATTATCCCCTGCTCGATCATTTCATTTGTTATGATCGTGACAGCGGCTCTTGTAAGCTCTAAAGTTCCCGCAATGTCGATACGGGAAGTAGGGCCTCTCTGCTTGAGTATCTTGAGGACCTGCATACGGTTGCGCCTCTTGAGATCAAGCTTGCTAATGCCATGCTGTTCCATATAACTATAATTCCCTCCGAATATATTATTACCTGCCCTGTACGTTCAAAGCGTTCCGTGTCCTTTAAGTACTGATACGAAACGCCTTTTATGTGCAAGCTTCCGGCGGCAGCCATGCATGAAATAACGCACAACTCCGCCGTTTAATTGTTCTTCTCGGAAATTATAGCAAACATTTTTAAACTCATGATTAACAATTGATTATCATTTAACTGTTTACCGAACATTTACAATTTTTTAAAGAATGTCAGCCTCGTTGATATCGTCCTCTATCTCCTCACCGTTGAGAATAGCCTTGAGAGTTTCCACTTCTTCGTCAGTAAGAGTGATACCCTTGCCCATTCTGCTGTGGTCTGGATTCCATTCTCTCAGGTCATATTTAGGCTCTCTCTCGTTCCAGGAAACCTTGTTAAGCTCCTTTGTCCAGCCCTTAGCGTTTTCAGAAAGTACGCCTATACGCTCTGTGATCTCAAATTTCAATTCTGCCATGATAAAAACCTCCATTGGTGTAATAGGAGCATAGCCCCTTTATCTATAAAACGCAGTATCTCTACCGCTTTTTATATGCCCATTCAATAAGCTTATCCCATATCTGTCTGCGGAATATAAAGCCGCATACAAGTGTCTGCACCGCCGCCGCAAGCACGCCGAACCAAAGTCCTGCCGCCGCACCAAGCAGTATATCAAGTGCCGCAATGCCAATGAAAACATCTGCTGGCCTGCGGTTTTTGATAATAACAGCCACCGCCAGTATCAGAAATGCCACCGCTGCCCATACCATGCCGTGCCTGAAAACCAGACTCAGCGGCATAAGCACCATAAAGATATACATAAGCCTGCTCTTGTTTTTGTATATTGCAAAGGCAAAGCCTGCCAGAAGCAAAGCATACACAATAATGCCCCTTGTGAGCAAGTCTATGAGTACAAACACAGCCAAGCCGCCTATAACTGCGCAAAGCTTTGCAGTGCTAAGGCTCACAAAATGTGAAGCTATCCTTGCAGGAAGCACCTTGTAGAATATGCCCTCCACAGCCTTTCGGTTGAGTATAAAGACCGCAAAGAAAAGCAGTGTCACGATAGCATACAAAAGCAGGTGGTGCATAAGGTCAGTTTCAAAAAGACAAATGAACATCATCACAAGGATAACGATGTTGTTCACTATCATCTTTTTCATATCTATCCTGAACGGCACGAGCTTTCTCGAGTCTATGGCTCTTATGATGAAAACCGTCATATAAGCCGCAACCGTGGATATAGGCGGACCATAAAGTCCTATCCTGGGTATGAGGATAACGTTCAGCCCCACGTTTATCACACCTGAAACAAGGCTCGTAAAAAGTGACCTCTTTGTCTGCTTTGAAGCAAGATAAATAGACCCCATAAAAGTGGTGAAGCATGAATAAATGGTCGCATATATGATGATAGGCGAGTATTTTACGCAGTCACGGAAATCTGCGCCTATCCAGAAGTTAGTCACAGGCTGAACAATAAGCAAACAGCCTGCCACAAAAATATACAAAAGGCTCTGATTGAAGTCAAAAACATTCTCATAGAACGAATCTCTGTCATCAGAATCGTCCTCAGTGATAGCCGACATATTCCAAGCCTGACCGAACATAAGATATACCGTTGACACAAGGTTAGGTATCTTGTAAGCCGCCGACAGCACACCGTTGTAGTCCGAGCCAAGATAGTGGGTAGTCATAAATGAATCCGAGCTGTTTGTTATGAGCCACAAAAGCTGAGCAGGGATAAGAGGCACAGAATACTGTAGCATTACCTGCAAAAGCTCTCTGTCGATATCCTTGAAGTTTATATATCTCCAAAGCTTTGACTTGAACGTGAGAAATACCACCGATATAAGGTCGGAAAGAATGGTAGCGAGCAAATACTTTTCAATGCCCGTGCCGTGACCGAGAAATCCCTCAGGGAGCACCATATAAAACAAAGCCGTCCAAAACAGCGTAAAGAACGTGGTCAGTATGCCGTTAAAAGCAAACAGCTTCACCTGCTCCATTGCACGCACGAAAGTTGAATACAGCGACTTCATGCTTGATGTGAATACATATATATATAGTATCAAGCTGTATCCGCCAATATACTTGTCAGCAATGCCCGTCACCGACACAATAGGCAGCAAAATACCGAACACCGCCAGACCGAAGAAGCATATGAGATTGCCAAGGGTAAAGACCTTTACCTTGTCATAAGCCTTGTCAAGACCAAATCTGATTATAGCCTCCGTGATAGTCATGGTCACAAGAGGTATTATCCAGTTAGCTATCTGAGTGAGAACGTCCGTAACGCCCAACTCAGCCGTAGTAAGATAGTTGGTGTAAATAGGCACAAGCAACAGCACAAGGACTTTTGAGCTGAACGAGCCTATAGCGAACACCAGAGTATTTGAAAACAGCTTTTTATAGCTGCTTTGTTTGCCTGTTTCTGCCATTTAAAATTTCCTCATTACATAAAAATATAACACATAGAGATATTATAACACAATGCTTTGATTTTTGCAAATATTTTTATAAAAAGCCGTATTTTTTCACAAACCGCTTGCAATCAGAGCAAGATTATAGTATAATAGACCTAAAGAAAAGGGCTGTAAAAACAGCGTCACAGAATTACAGGAGGAAGATAGCATGAGCAAAGCAACAAAAGTATTTCTGATACTTTTCGTATCTGTATTCACAGCAGGAGTAGCAGCAAATATCATCTGTGAGATATTCAAAACAAGACTTCAGAAATATTATTCTGTAGACTAAAATTTAGCATAGTACAAAAACGTTTATTGTAGGGGAACGGCTCAATTTCCGTTTCACAGAAATGCGACGTCCCGCTTAGTCGGGGCTATTCCCAGCACGCACTCTCAGGACGGCTTCTGCCGTCCTTTTTCTTTACGCAGTTTTTTCACCGCAAGTGAAACTTTTTCAGCAAAATTCCCGACTATTAGGGTGAAAGCTCACAGAGCAAAAAAGAAAGGAGGAAAAACCATGGGAACAGAACTAAAAGATACATTCGTGCAGGCTTATAATGATACATACGATTATATAAACCGCTATCTCACCTCAAAGCTCCCCACCAGAGATCTTATAGAAGACGCACTCCAAAGCGTGTATCTTGATTATTACCGCTCCCTTATCACCACCCAGGGGAAAATAAAAAACGTCAGGCATTACGTCCTGCGTATAGCCAAGCATTATGTTGCAGACCATTACAGACAACAGCCTAAAGCTACATTTGAGGATATCACCGACCTGAATATCCACGATGAAAAAGCCCTTGCTACCCTTGAAAACGCCGACTTTTTCGACTATGAGCAGGTGATGAGCTATCTCAAAAGCTCCGACGATACCACCTACCGCATTTTCGTACTGCATTATCAGTACGGCTATACTATCAAGAAAACCGCATCATGCCTGGGCTTGTCCCAGTCCACCGTAAAATCAAGACTATACCGCACCCTTGACAAGCTGAAAAAAACATACTGTGAAAAGGAGGAACAAAGCAATGAAAATGACAGATATAATGAAAAAGTCCCACAGCGAAAGCAAGTCTGAAAATCTTGACGCTATCCTGCAAAAAATAGACAATAAAGCCTTTATCACCAACTCAGCCGACAGCGCACACACAGAAACAAATCCCCAGCCTATAAAGCTTAGAAGAAAATCCATCGGCATAGCCGCAGCAGCAGCCTGCGCCGCCATAGCAGTGGGAGCATTCGCATTCAGCGGACTTTTAAAGCCCGATATCGATACCACCACCCCTGCCCCCTCAACAGCCTCCACCGATACCACAACACAGCCGCCCCAGACCCCACAGCATATCACAGTGCCGAAAGTTATCAACAAGACCTATGCCGAAGCCGAAAAGCTTATCGCACAGGCAGGCGGCACGCCCGTAAGACGTGATAGATATAGCGATACTGTCGCCGCCGAAACTGTCATGAATACCGAGCCTGCCGCAGGGGAAGAAATACAAGCAGGGCAAGAAGTCAACCTGTTTGTGAGCAAAGGTCCAGTTCCTGAGCAAAGAACTTATATCCACAATGACAGTTCACAGACCGACTCTGACGAACAGACCGATAAACAGCTCACCGAAGACGAGCTTGGCACATATGAAGCGGCAGATATAGAGATACCGACCTTTACCGAACGCCTCACCGACCTTGAAAACACAGACGATCTTGACATAATACTTTCCGCACTAAATTCAAGAACCTCAGACTTCGGCATAATCTCCGCCGAAAACCATGAAACCTACCTTGATGTAACAGTGAACACCGAAAATGACGTCACCTGCACAAAAGCCTACCTCCAAGCATACGGCATAAATATCGATCTTGTTGACGTCCACACCGCCTACCCAGAGCCGACAGGCGATCTCCCCATCAGCGATACGCCTATAACAAATCCGTATAAAGTATCAAATCTTTTGTGCGAACTTTCCAATATGGGTTATCAGCCTGAATTTACCTATTGGTCAGAAGCAGAGGAAGGCATAAGCGAAATAGGCGTTATCTACGAACACAATATAGAAGAACTTAAAGATCTTCTTGAAAAATGCAATGTAGATGTATCCCTTGTCAGATTTAAACTCATGGGCAAAGCAGAAACCTTGTTAGGCTACAAAAGACCTAATGAATACCTCGAAGAAGTAAAAGACGTTTTCCATATAAATGATGTAAGAATAGCCATAACAGGCAAGACCTCGTATGTAGACGCCTATGCCATAGACATTTCCGACACCGAAAAGCTCGCCGATATAGCAGGCTACATCACCAGCTATTTTTCCGACGATATCCTCTATTCCATACCAATATCCCTAAACGGCAGCGATTACTTTTTCGTACATAAATAGCACAAAACCGCTCTGCACTGCGCAGGGCGGCTTTTTTTTCACATACAAAACCTATGGCTTCCAATAACCGTCACCGTAGGCTTAGCGTGCATATAAGCGTTTGAAGTCTTAGCAGGATTGTAGTAGTAAACACAGCCATTTGTGGGGTCCCAGCCGTTTAAAGCGTCACGGGCAGCATTGTAAGCTGAAGCGGCAACAGGCTCGTTGAACTGTCCGTCCACCACCGCCGTAAAAGCGCCGTTTTGGTAAATTACCCCCGAAAGCGTGTCAGGGAAAGAGGGGTGTTCAATGCGGTTGAGTATCACCGCACCCACAGCCACCTGCCCCACATAAGGCTCGCCCCTGGCCTCGGCAGAGATTATCCTCGCCAAAAGATTGATATTCTGCTCCGTAGCCGACGGCACAGAGCCAATAGAAATCCCCAGCGCCCGAAGCGTCTGCGGACCTGCCGTCCCCGTCTGACTTATCCCCTGCTGTTTCTGAAATTTTATCACAGCGGCTTTGGTCTTCTCACCGTAGTATCCCGTCACAGAATCGTTGAACAAACCACGTTCTTTAAGGCGTTCCTGAATAGCCCTGACCTCACTGCCGCTAGACCCAAGCTGAGAGAGCGCACTGTCCGAACCGCCCCAAAAGGCATTCACCGCCGCCAGCGAAACTCCCACCGCCAGCACCGTCACCACAGCTTTTTTCACAAGCAGATTTCTCATTGTTCTCATAAGATCACCTCCTGAAAATCTGCATTTATTTTTTACAGCATTTACAGATTTATTCACGCAATGTCAATATGCACAAATTCAGCAGTACAAATTTATGCAAACAAATGATTTATATTTTAATTTGGCAACATTTCTGCAATTGTTGCAT
>NZ_QTWZ01000033.1:277-7523 GCF_003461385.1 Ruminococcus sp. AF17-1AC | reverse complement strand
TTATTATACTTTGATTGTTTTTTATGTGTCAAGTTTTATTATACAGGATTACTGAAAATCTCCTGTTTGAGATTATCGAACATGAGTCTGACGGAAACCATTGGGCAGAACGATTTGAAGCAGCCGACCATCGAGAGGATATTATACTTCGTGGCTGTTTCAAGGAGCTGAAAGATAATAACTTGGTTCACACTACTTGGGCTGACAATATCCCCGTTATCATTCAGGTGCTAAAAGATGGCTACCTTTATCAGCGGCATAAAGAAGAACGAGAAAAAGCTGAACGTGAACTGACTATGGGAGCGTTTGAAAGAGAACTTACTGATTTACTTGAACGAGCCCAAAACATCAGTCCACCCACACAAGTTTCCTATGACGGTGAAAGTATTGCAGAGCATAATATGCCTGCCAATGTGTGGATGGACGATGTGAGGATCTTCCGCGCCAAATATTTAAGTGAACACCCTTTGTATTCGTCAATGGAGTCGCTTTTATTCCATAGGAGCTTTAGCCGTTTAGTTGCTTCATTGACAAGTATAAGCAAAGATAGAGATTTTATTGATAAGATGAATGGAGTGGAAAAGGTGGAAGTTCCAAAGTATCAGGCAAAAACTTTGCCTGAATATGATGTGTTTATCTCCCACGCAAACCAGGATAAAGAGGAGCTGATAGAGGAACTTTACCAGTCACTTCAAAAGTTAGGGATAAGCATCTTCTATGACAAAGAATCACTTGAATGGGGCGACAACTGGAAAGAGCGGATTTTGAATGGTACAAAGAAGGCTGAGTTTGCTATTATTGTTATTTCCGAGAATTTCTTTGACCGTGAATGGACAGAGCGTGAGCTTTCTGAGTTCCTGAACCGTCAAAACCGTAATGGACAAAAGTTGATTCTCCCCATAGTACACAATATTACCATGCAACAGCTTCAGGAGAAGTATCCGAATGTGGCTGATATTCAGGCAATCGATTCAAGCAAATATAATTGCGATCAAATCGCTCTGCTGTTTGCAAAACAACTAATCAAACGACTGAAAGCCAATTAAATGGAGGTGTGTGGTGTGGCTAAATTGCTAAAAAAAGTCTCAAATGCCTATTGGGTGTATTATGTGAACGAAGCAGAAGCCAAGAAGTTTGATGACAGCAAGGTCGGAAAATGGATGTATTTTTTCAAAGATAATGACTTTGCTGCTAAAATATGCGAGAAAGCGGTTGCCGATGGCGTTGTGGCAGAAGCAAAGCATAGCAACGCTCCAGACGGTGTGTGCTGTTTCTATCTTCATTTCGATGATAAAGAAGCTCATAAACGCTGTATCACATATTTCCTTGAAAACGGTCTTATCCGAAAAACTAAGGCTGGAAAGCTATACAATATCTCGTTTAAGCTCGATGATCAGACACGAAACGGCGAATATGGCGACGGTTTTGTATCTGAGATCAAACTCGATAATTTTGTAAATCTTGAAACTGGAGAATGGATCGGAGGATAACAGCATGAATGACATACTAACAGAAAAACAATATCAAGCTGAACTGCTCGGTATACTTCGTGACCAAAACGGCTACACGATAAGAAAAGCAACAGACTTCGACCGCCGTTTTGCCCTTGACCGTGAAATGCTGTTCGGCTTTCTGAACGATACCCAGCCTGAGACAATGGAGAAGCTCCGCAAGATACATAAGGACAGGCTCGAAGATACCATTGTTTCGTTCATCAATGCGGAGTGTACGAAGAAAAGGGGCAGCCTACTTGAAGTCCTCCGTCACGGTGTTGAACTGTCGGGGCATAAGCTGGAACTGATGTTCACAAAGCCTGCAACCACTTTCAATAAAGATCTGATGCGGAAATACGAAATGAACCGCTTTACCGTCATGGAAGAAGTGTGGGCGAACGACAAAGAGCGAATTGATGTTGTTATCTTCCTCAATGGCTTTGCGATCATCTCTATGGAGCTGAAATGCAACTATGCAGGACAGTCAACGGACGATGCGATATATCAGTACCGTATGGAGCGTGATCCGAAGTCCAGACTGTTCTTATTCAAGGCAGGCACACTCGTCAATTTCGCTATGGACTTGCACGAAGTCTATATGACAACGAAGCTCGACGGTGAAAAGACTTTTTTTCTGCCGTTCAATCAGGGCAACGGCAAGGGTGTCAATGCAGGTGCAGGAAATGCACCCTGTGAGGACGATTATCCCGTTCATTATATGTGGGACGATATTCTCACCAAAGACACGATACTTGACCTCATTTCCAAATTCATTTTCATTCAGACCTCGGAGAAAGAGAACGAAAAGACAGGAAAGGTCGAAGTCAAGGAGAGCATTATTTTTCCCCGGTATCATCAGCTCGATGCTGTCCGCAAGCTCCTTGCCGATGTAGAGGAAAACCGCACCTCGCTCAACTATCTTATTCAGCACAGTGCAGGCTCCGGCAAGACCAACACTATCGCTTGGCTTGCGTATCGCCTTGCTACGCTCCATGATGCCGACAACAAGATCATTTTCGACAATGTTATCATAATGACAGATAGAGTAGTTGTTGACAGACAGCTTCAAAAAGCGATCATGGGTATGGAGCATAAGTCGGGACTTATTCGTGTGATGGACGAAAAGTGCAATTCTGCCGATCTCGCTATCGCCCTAAACGGCAATACGAAGATCATTGCAACTACTATCCAGAAGTTCCCGTATATCGTAGACAGCGTTCAGGGTTTGAAGAATAAGCGTTTTGCTGTCATTATCGACGAAGCACATTCTTCTACGGCAGGCAAGGATATGGCAGCGGTCACGCAGTCCCTCGGTATGGGTGATGAGCTGTATCAGGATATGGAGGACGAGATCGCCGCAGAGCTTGCAAGAAACGGCAAACAGCAGAATGTTTCGATGTTTGCTTTCACGGCTACTCCAAAACCGACTACATTACAGCTTTTCGGCACGATCAATCCTAACGGACAGCGTGAAGCGTTCCATGTGTATTCGATGAAGCAGGCTATCGAGGAAGGCTTTATCCTCGATGTATTGCAGAATTATACCACTTACAAGACCTTCTATCAGATCAACAAGGAGATAGAGGAAGATCCCAAAATGCAGACCGCAAGTGCGAAACGGCAGATTGCTCGGTTTGTTGAGCTGCACGAAACAAATATTGCCCAGCGTATCGAGGTCATCGTAGAGCATTTCCGCACAACTGTTATGCAGGAACTTGGCGGGCAAGCAAAGGCAATGGTCATTACAGCTTCAAGACAGGCAGCCGTCAAGTATTGTAGGGCTTTTGGAGACTATTGCACTAAAAAGGGATACAAGGGCATTCGTGCGCTTGTTGCGTTCTCCGGCAAGGTGAAGCTCCCTGATGATGATACGGAATACAAAGAGCCCGGTATCAACGGTATCCCCGAAGATCAGCTCACCAAAGAGTTCGACAAGGACGATTATCAGGTGCTTTTGGTCGCAAACAAATATCAGACAGGCTTTGACCAGCCGAAACTCTGTGCTATGTATATCATGAAGAAGCTCAAGGGTGTCAATGCGGTACAGACACTTTCACGTCTGAACAGAATTTGTCCACCATTTGAGAAAAAGACCTTTATTCTTGATTTTGTCAACAGCTATGAGGATATTGTAGGAGCATTTGCTCCGTATTACACAACTACGCTTCTCTCAAATTCCGTTACTCCGACTGCGATCTACGACCTTGAAGCACAGATAGACGCTTATGCGATCATTGATCCCGATGATGTAGATAAGGTCAACGAGATACTTTACAAGGAGAAGGTGCAGTCTGCTGACAAGAAAAAGATCAACTTCTGCCTTGATAAGTCTCAGAAGCTGATCGAGCATTACAGTATCGAGAAACAGCGTGAGATCGTGGTTGACCTCCGTCATTTCGTCCGTTTCTATGAGTTTATGATCCAAGTATCCAGCTTTGAGGATACAGAGCTTCACAAGAAATACAACTACATCATTCTTCTGCTTTCTCACATCAATATCAAACACCCAGGCCCAGGCTTTAACCTCGATGGTAAGATCAGAGCGACACAGTTCGTGCAGAAAAAGCAGGACGAACATACAAAGACCGAAATTGTCGCAAAGCCTGTTGTGAAGCTGCCCTCTGCTGAAACATTCGGTCTGACTCCCGCAAAGGAAGAAAGGCTCTCTGAGATCATCGCAGCGATCAATGCACGGACAGGCAAATCCTATGACAGCGATGTTGCAGTAAAGGCAATGCTTCAGATCAGGGATATTCTGATGAAGTCCGACAAGCTGAAAGCAAGTGCAAAGAATAACACAGTCAAGGACTTTGAGTTCTCCTACTTTGACGATATTGATGATGCACTGATCGAAGGCTTGGAGCAGAATCAGGACTTTTTTTCCCTGTTGCTCAATGATGAGGAGATCAAGCGTGAAGTCCTCGGTATCTTTACAGAGGAGATCTATACATCTCTAAAGCAGGCAGCGGAAGAATAATAGAACGGAGATGATAAAAAAATGGCTATCAACATTGCTCCAAAGTCTCTTGATACAGAGCTGAGTGAGCTTATGCGTGAGGTATCAAGCGGTAAAGAACAATTACCTGAGTTTCAGCGTGGGTGGACATGGGATAATGACAGAATCCGTGGCATTATCGCAAGTTTATCTCAGGGTTATCCTATGGGAGCGATCATGCGGCTTGAATATGGGAATGAGAATGTGCGTTTCAAATATCGCACTATTGAGGGTGTAACAGTCACGGGAGTCACTCCTGAGTTCCTTATTCTTGACGGACAACAGAGATTGACTTCAATGTATCGTGCGACTTGCTGCAAAGAACCTGTTGAGACAACGACAGAAAAGGGCAAGGAGATCAAAAGATACTACTACTTAGATATTAAAAAGTGCTTAGACGAAAGTGAAGATCGTGTTGATGCTGTTATTGCCGTTCCGAGCGACAGAATGGTCAAGACAAATTTCGACAGAGATGTAGTCCTTGATCTGTCGACTCGTGAACTGGAGTTTGAACACGAAATGTTCCCCATAAACATCATATTTGACAGCAATGCCCGTGAAGATTGGGCAGACGGCTACAAGGAATACCACGAATACGATAAGGCATTCATGGAGAAATACAAGCAATTCAGAACTCAGGTCATTGATACGATCGTTGGCTATAAGTTGCCTGTTATCACTTTGGGCAAAGAAACGCCAAGAGAAGCTGTTTGCAAGGTCTTTGAGAATGTGAATACAGGCGGTGTACCGCTGACGGTATTTGAGCTTGTGACAGCTACCTTTGCAACCTATGACTTTGACCTTCGCAAAGACTGGATCGAGTGCAGAGACAAGATTCGTGGCAAGGGGGAAACTCTTAATACAGATGTTATGGAAGGTGTAGACGAAACATCATTCCTTACCGCTATTACGCTCTACACAACCTATCTTTCAGATAAAATGACTACTTGTAAGAAGAAAGATGTTCTCGCTCTGAATTTTGAAGATTACAAGAAAAATAGGGGTATTTTGCTTGAGGGCTACAAAATGGCTCGAAAGTTCCTGTTCCAGCAATATGTGTTCAGAAAGCGTGATCTGCCTTACACAACTCAACTGATTCCGCTATCAGCGATCTGTGCTGTGATCGGTACAGCTACATTCAATCTTCCAAGCACTCAAAAGATACTGGCAAAATGGTTTTGGTGCGGTATCATGGGCGAAATGTATGGCGGTGCGAATGAGACCAGATATGCAACAGATATTGAAGATGTTGTGGCAGAGATTCAAGGGAAAGATAGCCAGAACAGAACGATCAACGCTGCTTATTTCTCCGCAACTCGTTTACTGTCACTTCAAACAAGAAATAGTGCCGCATATAAAGGCATTATGGCGCTCGTATATAGAGAACAATGCCGTGACTTTATGCAGGGCATAACAATGGATATTGTCAAGAGTATGGACGAATCGCCGGATATTCATCACATTTTCCCTGAAGCATATTGCAAGAAAATGGGGCTTGACAAGACTAAATGGAACTCGATCGTCAACAAAACTCCGCTGCTTCCTGCGTCCAACAGACAGATCGGCGGTGATGCTCCAAGTGTTTACAGCGGGAATATAATGAAAAAAGCGGAGATCGACGAAGTTGAACTTCGTTTCCGAATCGAGTCCCACCTCGTCAACTACGATTACCTTATCGCAGATGACTTTGATCACTATTTCATAGCAAGGGCTAAAGCTATCCTTAAAGTCATTGAAGCTGCAATGGGTAAGACAATAGCCGATAAGGGTTCTGAGCAGACGATCAAGGAGTATGGTTGCAGCTTAGAAGATAATGCAAACTGAAAGCGGTGAGGTCATGCGAAATAATGCCCACATTCTCTCTGCTGTTTCGTTTCATTTCTCCTGCGGTGGTTTCTTTGGCGGTTACGGCAATGTGACGGTCAAAAAAGAGGGAAATCATGCCGTGCTGACGGTTAGTCCCTCAATGCTTCGTGAGGGTAAAGTTGAGGACACCACAAAAGAACTGACGATAGCCGAATGGAATGATTTTATCAGTGATGTTTTCTCAAAATATCATATAGACGATTGGAATGAGGAATATATCAATCATGACATTCTTGACGGCACTCAATGGTCGTAAAGGTCACTCTTGATAACGGCAGCGAGCTTGAACACTACGGCAGCAACGATTTTCCTCCGAATTGGAGGAGCTTTGTAAAGTACATCAATAACCTGATTGCTTTTTCGGGTGTAGAATTCTAACTGTAATCAATTAAAGCCGACTTCATCGAGGTCGGCTTTAAGCTAAGAAAGGAGCTTCTATGGACAAGGAACAGTATACAAAATTCTCCGATGCTCAGATTGGCAGTACGATCAACCGTCCCGTGCTGGTGTCTGCAATCGTAGAGAATACTGCACGAAACGGCAATACATTCGTGAAATATCGTATCGCAGTAGCATCACGGTCGGCTCTGAGCTTGTCTATCAGCTCGGCGCATTCCCCATAGCTTGCGGTGAGTGCCGACATACGGACACCAATCATATAGGCGATCGTAGTAACTACCTCTTTGGTATCAACGGTCAGGGTTTAACCTCCTTTATCGCTTGTACATTCGATCTGTTTATCAATGACCGTCATTATCTCGTTAAGCCGATTTTCTCCGATACCTTTGATCTTGCTCAGATCGGCTCGTAAACTGTCATAATCAATGGGGTGCGTTTCAGGGAACAGGAAAACAATATGATGAAGAGTTTAAAAAGCAGGCAATAAAGCTCG
>NZ_QTWZ01000033.1:0-267 GCF_003461385.1 Ruminococcus sp. AF17-1AC | reverse complement strand
TGATGAAGAGTTTAAAAAGCAGGCAATAAAGCTCGCAAAGGAGATTGGCACCAAGGCAGCAGCAGATGAGCTGTGCATCCCCAAAGGGACGCTTGGGACGTGGGTGCAAAAGGCACGGATCGGAGAAATAGACACAGGTGCAGGCTCACGTACACCGGGAGAGTCACTTACTATAGCACAGCAGCTTCAGGCAGCAAACAAACGGATCAAAGAGCTTGAAAAGAAAAACCGAGAGCTTGAAGAACTGAATGAATTTCTGGAGGAAGC
>NZ_QTWZ01000032.1:0-8207 GCF_003461385.1 Ruminococcus sp. AF17-1AC | reverse complement strand
CGTTGCATAATTCTTGTTCGAATAAAATGTGTCAAGTGATATTGACAAAACCAGTCCGAGGACAATCAGAACGACGACAGAGAGTTCACTATTACGGGCAACGGTAAGACTTACACAATAAAAACAGGTTCGGACGGTATTGCAATCCTTTCCGATATTCCCGTTTACAACAGCAATAATGAGAAGATCGTGTACACCATTTCCGAGAAAAATGTTCCCGTAAGATATGTAGTTCCTGCGGATCAGACTGCAACCCTTACGGCTGATGCAACCACAACCAAGACATTCAAAAATATCCTCAAGAAATTTACTGTAGAGGTGACAAAGCAGGATTCCGAAAAAGCATCAGCACAGGGCAACGGAACGCTTGCGGGAGCAGTTTACGGACTGTACAAGGACGGCGAGCTTGCTGATACCTATACGACCGATGAAAACGGATATTTCAAGACAAAAGATTATGTATGCGGAAACTACACTGTTCAGGAAATTTTGCCAAGCGAGGGCTATCTTCTCGATGAAACGGTATATCCTGTCGGTGCAGAGGCTGAGAATTATACAATTGAGCATAATTCACTTTCTATGACAGTGACTGAGGACGTTATCAAGGGAAATATCGCAATGATCAAGCATTTCGATGACGGCTCTACTCAGATAGAAACTCCGGAAGTGGGAGCTGAATTTGAGGTTTATCTGAAATCTTCGGGTTCTTATGCAAATGCGAAGGATTCCGAAAAGGACTGCCTTGTGTGCGATGAAAACGGCTTTGCACAGACAAAGGATATGCCATACGGCGTTTACACCGTTCATCAGACAGTCGGCTGGGATGGTACTGAGTTTATTGCTGATTTTGATGTCAACATCAGCGAAAACGGACAGACCTACCGCTATCTTATCAACAATGCAGAATTCAAAAGCTATATCAAGGTTGTAAAGGTGGATTCCGAAACGGGAAAAACCATTCCTTACGAGGGTGCAGGATTTGAGATCTACGATTCAAATGGTCAGAAGATCTCAATGACTTTTGCATACCCTACCCCAACAACAATCGACACTTTCTACACAAACAGCGAGGGCTATCTGATCACTCCCGAAGTTCTTCCCTACGGTGAATATTCGCTTGTTGAGGTTCAGGCTCCTGTGGGTTATGTTCTGGACAGTACGCCCGTGTCTTTCACAGTTTCTGCTGATAACGCAGAGGAAGAAAATGCCCTGACGGTTATTAAAGTCCGCAAAGAAAACACCGCTCAGAAAGGCAGGATTTCGGTTCAGAAAACAGGTGATATTTTTAAAACCGTTGCTACGGCATCATCTGCTTACACAGATGAAAACGGCGAGATGATAGTAAATCCGACCACCTACACTCCCGTGTTTGCAGACGGAGATCTCAGCGGCGCGGTATTTCAGGTGATCGCTGTAGAGGATATCGTTACACTCGACGGTACAACAAGAGCTTATGCAGGAGATGTTGTTTCGGAGATCACGACAGACGAGAACGGCTATGCCGAAACTGAACTACTTTATCTCGGCAAGTATGAGGTCAGAGAGATAAAAGCTCCCTATGGTTATGTGCTGAACAATGAGCCTAAAGATGTTGAACTGACATATGCAGGGCAGGAATTTGAGGTGAGAGATACTGTGAATACAGCTTTTGAAAATGAGTATCAGAGCGTGAGGATATCGCTTTCTAAGGTTATGGAAAATGATGAACTGTTCGGGATCTACGGCAAGGACTACTATACAAGCATTCGTTTCGGGCTATTTGCCGCAGAAGATATTACTGCCGCTGACGGTTCTGTTATTCCTGCGGACGGACTGCTTTCAGAGGTTTCACTTGCTGAGAATATGACTGCAAAATTTGATGTACAGATACCTTTCGGCAGGTATTATGTTCAGGAAATTGCAACTGATGAACACTATGTTCTTAATGGAGAAAAATATCTTGTAAACTTCGAGTATATGGGACAGGACATCCGGACTGCGGATATTGACTGCGGACAGTTTGTAAATCTTCTCAAGCGTGGCAGGATAGAGGGTCACAAGGTAGATGACAAGAGCGAACCTCTTGAAAATGCTGTGTTCGGGCTGTTTACTGCCGACTGCGTGAAGTTCAGCAGAGATACTGCAATAATGACTGCCGCTTCAGATGAAAACGGATATTTTGTGTTCGACGAAATCCCCTATGGCGAGTATATTATTCATGAGATAGAAAGTCCAAGGGGATATATTCTTAGCGGTAAGGAATATGCTGTCAGCATTGCAGAGGACGGAGAGGTTATTGAGATAACTGCGGGAAACAAGCCTGTTACTGTTGAGATATCAAAGCGTGATGTGTACGGAAACGAACTTGTGGGTGCTGAAATGGTGCTTGAAAATGCTGACGGTGAGACAGTTGATAAGTGGACTTCCGACGGCAAAAATCACATTGTTTCAAAGCTTGGTGCGGGTGAATATGTGCTTAAAGAAATTGCCGCACCTGACGGATATGTGATTGCAACTGACATTAAGTTCAGCGTTGATATTTACGGCAATGTTACGGTAGAAAACGTTGATTCAAAAGCCTTATCAGATAACGGCTATCCGCTTATCACTATGGTGGATGATACGACTAAGGTTCGTATTTCAAAGCAGGACGTTACAACAGGCGAAGAATTGCCGGGTGCTACTTTGCAAATTATCGACGAGAACGGAAATGTTGTTGAAGAATGGGTATCTACAAATGAACCACATATGATTGAAGGGAAACTTATTGCCGGCAAGGAATACACACTTAAAGAGATCATAGCACCTGAGGGCTATGAGATAACAAATGAGATAAAGTTTACTGTGAATGCTGACGGAACTGTGACCGAGGTCGTTATGTACGATGAGCTTACGCCTGATCTTGAAACCCCTCCTACGGTCATAATAGATATTCCTCATACAGGTGTATCCGCAGACAATAGTGCTGAGCTTTATCTCGTAGCCACAGCGGTTATTATGGTTTTCGGTATGGTCATATGCAAGAAGAACGATAAGGAACAGAGAAAGGATGATGTGAAATGAGATCTAAAAAGAAATTGATCGCAGCAGCAAGTTCGGTGTGCTTTGCGGCTATGATGTCGCTAACCGCTTATGCTTCGGGCGATGTTGCGGGTGCGGTGACAAGCACTTGGACAACAGCAAGATCGCAGGTCGTTTCAGTCGTAAACAATGTGGTGTTTCCCGTAATAGACGTGATACTTGCGGTTCTGCTGTTTGTGAAGATAACACTCGCATACCTCGATTATCGCAAACACGGTCAGCTTGAATGGACGCCGATCGCTATCATTTTCGGCTGTTTGATCTTTTCTCTGACCTGTCCGCTGTACATCTGGAGCATAATCTGATAGGGGGAAAATGAATATGAAAGCAAAAGTAATGACTGCAATTTTAGCGACGATTATGCTGACAATGACAGCTTGCGGAACGATCAGTCCGCCGATTCAGAATGCTGTTACGAAAACAACAGCTACTACCACAGCCGAGTCCATACACGACTCGGCTGCCTCTTCGGAGGCTGAAAGCAGTTTAGAGGATGAAAAGATAAAGACGGACACCTTTATTGCCGAATTTTTCGATTCAAATATATGCTTTGCAGATACAAGCGCATTGGTAACAGAAGCAATGAAAGGCAGTTCCTTTGAGAACGAAATTGATAACTCAAACGGTGTGAATAAAATTACTTTGAAAGGCTCAAACGGCGGCGGTATGATCGATGTTCTGTGTATTGATCTAAGTCAGAGTGATCTTGATCACGATATGGAATATATCCTTGAAAACTTCGGAGATTATTACTTCGGACAGACCTCCGCACAGATGAGCGGTATCACCGAAGATGACTTTGTTTCGAGTTACCGAATGACAAGCAGTGTTGTTTCAAAGGGTAAGTATCAGCAGTACGGCTCTGTTCAGAAATCCGATGGTATGGCGACGCAGTTCGGATACACGGAAACCTACGCTGTGCTTTCGGAGAACAAGCTTACCGTTGTGTCGGGTGCATTTCTCAGTTCAGATATGATGGAAAGGCAGAGTTTTTCACAGCTGATGGCTAAGTTTGCGGAGAATGTGAAGTACTGATTTAAAATGAAAAAAGGGTTGAGGTTGGCTCAGCCCTTTGGTTTTGGGGAGTATAAATCAGAATTTATATATTAAATACTTCTTTTGCGTATGATGTCCACCCACCATGTGTAATCATTACGCAAACTACAGCAAGTGTTATATACAATACGATAGGGATAAGCAGATATGCCTTGCCTTTACTCAATGTTTTCCGAAATACATAGATATTTGAGGGAAATGATAAAGCAAGCCAAATCAGTAGCTCAATACAGCCAAGCATAATAGAAACATCTTTCTCCGAGCCTAAATCATAGCTATAGCCTTTTGAATGTCCAGTTATATCAAGAAAAATCCAGCCGAAACATATTGGAAATGAAAATGCAATAAAACTCGTCCAGAGAAAATTCAGACAATAGATAATTTTACTTTTCATGGCTATCTCCTACAAATTTCGATTTATGTTATTATTCATTATACCACACCAACCTCGAAAAATCAACCCTAGTAAACAGAAAGCAGGTGATAAAGTGCCATATATCCCTTTTACAGACGAACAAAAAGTCCTTGCCAACAGCGTGAACCTTGAAGAGTTTTTGCGAATGCGAGGTGAAAAATTAGAACGTGTCGGCAGAGAGCATAAGCTCATTTACTACGACAGCTCAGGCAGGCACGACAGCATAACGCTCCGTGGCTCTACCTGGTTCGATCACAAAAATCAGATAGGCGGCGGAGCAATAAAATTCATGCAGGAATTTTATGATATGGACTTTCAGACGGCGGTGCAGGAGCTGTTAGGACGGACGGTCACTCCGTTGTCCCACAGTCCTCCGAAAGCTATAGCAAAGGAAGAAAAGAAAGAATTCAAGCTGCCCGAGGCAAACGCAAATATGCACAGAGTGTATGCTTACCTCATAAAACAGCGGTTTATCGCACCGGATATTATATCGTATTTCGCAAAACAGCACACGCTTTATGAGGACAAGGAACATCACAATGCCGTGTTTGTAGGAATTGATGAGAACGGCGTTCCAAGACAGGCAAGCAAGCGTTCAACAAATTCCTACGGCAATAGTTTCAGGATCACTTGTCAAGGTTCTGACACAAGATACAGCTTTGCACATTTCGGTGAAAGCAAAAGACTCTATGTGTTTGAGGCTCCCATAGATATGATGAGTTTTCTTACGCTTTATCCGAAAGACTGGCAAAAGCACAGCTGCATTGCAATGAACGGAGTCTATGAAAATGCCGTTTTGACGGCTTTAAAGAACCATTCTAACCTGTCAGAAGTCATTCTCTGCGTTGATAATGACGAGGGCGGGATCGAGGCTGCTGACCGTCTAAGGGATATCCTAAATGAGAACGGATATTCAAACGTCAAACGCCTTGCACCTCCGTACAAAGATTGGAACGAGGTACTAAAGGCGAAGAATGGTGCTCCTGCTCTGCCTGCTGTGCCTAACAAGCATAAAGAAGAATATCATCGTCAGGCTGAAAATTTGCAGTATCTCAAATGCCGTCCGGATAAGCTGACGTCTCAGATCTATGCCGCCTTCAAAAACGAACAATACAAATATCTCGCTGAGTATGCACTTGCAGGCTCGGCGTTTTTTATTGATAAAAGCTGTGAAGAGGATATGTTTGCAAAGCTCAGAGCCAAGCTGAAAGCAGAGTACAAGCCGTACACAGATAAAGGCAAAGCAGCCGCTAAGCAAAGGTATTTGCAGGAATGTGTTACGGCAGTAATGAAAGATCTAAGGCAAACAGCTCGTACCCGTGAGCAGTCAATAAATACGGCGAAACTGCTGTATCAGCTTGCGGATAGGGCTGTCAGATCATCTGTTGAAAAAACTCTGTCTGAACCAGTGGCAGAACATATCGAATCAGAGGACATCGTTTGCAAACCTGAACCTTGTATGGAATTTGGTTGATGCGATACCGTCTGCTTCACGGTGCAATACCTTGAAGATAACAAACTAACTGTTCTTTTAAATACAGAAGAAAGCATATTTCTATGGATAGGAAGTGAAATTTTGAGTGAAAAACAAATGATTTTAATAGGTTTGCTTGTCATAGCTTTCATTGCCTTTTTAGTGGTAGTAAATCTGCTTGACAACAAGTCGCTTAACGGAATAAAGGCAAAAAAAGTCGGCAATGGACAGCACGGAACTGCAAGGTGGGCGACGAAAACGGAGATAAAGAGAACTTTTATCCCTCTGCAATTCGAGCCGGAGATGTGGAGAAAAGGCGTGGCTCTTCCGACTGTTCAAGGAACGGTGGTTGGGTGCAGAGGTTCGGGCAAAAAGACTGTTGCGCTTGTAGACACGGGCGATGTTCATACTCTTATGGTAGGCGCTGCGGGTGTGGGCAAGACCGCATACTTCTTGTACCCTAACATCGAACTTGCCTGTGCAAGCGGAATGTCATTTATCTCAACTGATACAAAAGGCGACGTTGCAAGAAACTACGGAACTATCGCAAGAAAGTATTACGGTTACAATGTTTCTGTGCTAGATCTGAGAAATCCCACACGCTCAGACGAAAACAATATCCTGCACCTTGTAAACAAGTATATGGATATTTATCTGTCTGATAAAAACGACCTTTCGGCAAAGGCAAAAGCTGAAAAGTATGCAAAGATAACCGCAAAGACAATTATCAATATCGGCGGAGGTGACAGCCACAGCTACGGACAAAACGCTTTTTTCTACGATGCAGCTGAGGGTCTGCTCGCCTCGGTCATACTGCTTTTAGCTGAGTTCGGCGACAAGAACGAACGTCACATTGTTTCGGTTTTTAAGCTGATACAGGACTTGCTTGCAAAGTATCAGCCAGACCCGAAATCAAAGCCTAAAATGTATTTTTCAAAGCTTATGGATAAGCTTCCAAGCGAACACAAAGCCAAATGGCTTGCAGGAGCGGCTCTGAATGCGTCCGACCAGTCTATGCTGTCGGTAATGTCGACTGCACTTTCAAGGCTCAACAGTTTTCTTGATTCTGAACTTGAACAAATGCTGTGCTTTGGAACGGCGATAGACGCTGAGAAGTTCTGCAATGAAAAGTCTGCTATTTTTATTGTTCTTCCCGAAGAAGATACAAGCAAGTACTTTATGGTCAGCCTGCTTATCCAACAGCTATATCGTGAGATATTAGTCATTGCGGACGAAAACGGCGGAAAACTAAAAAACAGAGTTATGTTCTACTGCGACGAGTTTGGAACTTTTCCTAAGATAGAGGGTGCTGAATCTATGTTCTCCGCAGGACGTTCAAGAAAAATATCCATCGTGGCAATAATCCAGTCCTTTGCACAGCTGGAGCAGAACTATGGCAAACAGGGTATGGAGATAATAACCGACAACACTCAGCTTACTGTGTTCGGCGGATTTGCACCAAACAGCCAGAGTGCAGAGGTGCTTTCAAAAGCTTTGGGCGAACAAACGATATTAAGCGGTTCGGTATCAAACGGCAGGGACAGATCTCAGTCATTGCAGATGATAGGCAGACCGCTTATGACTGTGGATGAGCTGAAATCTATGCCGAAAGGACAGTTTATCGTTATGAAAACGGGAACACACCCGATGATAAGCAAATTAAAACTGTTCTTCAAATGGGGTATCAAGTTTGAAGAAGAATACAAACTTCCCGATAAGACCGCCCGTGCCGTTTCATACAAAGAGCGTGATGAACTGATAAAAGACGTTGAAATGAAATATCCGCAGAAGAAAAAAGAGAGTCCGATAGAATATGAGGAGCTGACAGCAAAGAAAAGGACAACTGTTAAAACGTAAAAGGAGCTGATGCATATTGATATTTCCAAGAAGGATCTACGACTTAGGACTAAGCCACAAGGCGGTGGCTGTGTACTGTTATCTGGCAAACCGTGCGGACAAAAACGGAGAATGTTTTCCCTCTGTACGCAGGATAGCAGAAGATCTTAGCATACACAAAAGCACGGTGTATCGTGCATTTACGGAACTTGAAAACCGTGGATTGTTAGAACGGATACCTCGTTATCATATCCAAGGCGGACGCCGCAGCTCGCTGTACAAGATAAAGGGAGAGATAACAAAGGCAGGAGGTGGTGGTTTTGTCAATATCACTTGACACATTTTATTCGAACAAGAATTATGCAA
>NZ_QTWZ01000031.1:5931-8720 GCF_003461385.1 Ruminococcus sp. AF17-1AC | reverse complement strand
TGTGTATTTCAACCAGCCATTTTCACTGCTTTTTCAGTTTATATAATTGAAAGGCGGTGAAAATGATGAAAAAGTTTATATGCTTAGTTCTGACGGTTATTCTGACGTGCTGTATTACAGTATCTGTTTCTGCTTCTTTCGAAGATATTGCAATAACCGATAAGGTTGATGCAAGGTATGCGTATACTAATAGGATCGAATCTACGCTTAGTATCTCATCCAAAAATGCAACTTGTCAATCAACAGTACAAGGCAGTTCCAAAACTGTGACCAGAATTGTGGTCAAGCAGACATTTTAGAAAATTAATATACCAAAGACAAATGTTGTGAAAAGGAGTTAATAATATGAAAACAACAAACTATCTCGCCGGATTAGCGGCAATAACAATGACATTCACAGGCGTGGCTGCGCCAATATCAGCTTATGCCGATGATATCTCAAAGTCTGCAAGCATAGACTATGCAACATATGGCGACTTTGTGTATATCATAAAAGCTGATAAAACAGCCGAGATAGTAGAGTATAACGGCACAGATGAAAACGTTGTTATCCCTGCTGAACTCAATGGGTATACGATAACAGGTATAAGCGGTTGGTCGGGTAAACCTACAAATTCTCACCCTTTGGGTGCCATAACTGGTGCTTTTAAGAACAACAAGACAATTAAAACCGTAGTCATTCCTGATACAGTAAAATATATCGACGATGAGAGCTTTTATGGCTGCACTGCCCTTGAAAGCGTGACGTTTGGCAATGGTGTTGAAGAAATAGGCGATTATGCCTTTGAAAACTGCGCTTCACTTTCCAAGGTATACATACCTGTAAGTGTAAAGAAAATAGGCGCTGAGGCTTTTGGTTATACTTTCGGCTCAGAACTTACACTTAATAAAAACTTCTCAATGACCTGCGCTAAGAACAGTGCTGCTGAGGAATATGCCAAAAAGAACGGCATTGCCTATGATACATATCAGGTGAAAATAGACGAGCTTGCAGTTTCAGGTATAAAAAACAAGGAGTACACAGGTAAGTCTGTTACGCAAAATATAGTTATCAAAAATGGCAATGTCATCCTTGATGAGGGTACTGACTATACTGTTACTTATTCTGCAAACACAAAGGTGGGTACTGTTGAAGTCACCATAACAGGAACAGGCTCATATACAGGCGAGATAAAGAAAAGCTTTGTTATCGCACCTGCCAAACAGCAGATACATAAGCTTGAAACACGCTTCAAAGGCTTTTTCATAGACTGGGCGCAGAAAGGCTCTGCAACAGGATATGAGATAGAATACAGCACAAATGCTGATTTTAAAGACAGCACGGTTAAAAAGCTTACCGCAAACAAGCCTGATACTCTCACCATAAGCGGTCTGACAGTAGGAAATAAATATTATGTTCGTGTACGTTCCTACACAAACGTTGGCGAAAAGGTATACTATGGAGCATGGTCAGACAGCAAAAATATTACCACTGCAAAGTATGATATTACAAAGTCAGCTATCTCAGGTATTTCTACAAAGACATACACAGGAAAGAATATCACGCAGAGCGTAAAGGTAAAATACAACGGCAAGACGCTTAAAAGCGGCACAGATTACACAGTTTCATATTCAAGCAACAAAAAGGTAGGAACAGCCACAGTAAAGATAACAGGCAAAGGACAATACGGCGGAACTGTCAGCAAGACATTCAAGATAAACCCTGCCAAGCAGGAGATACAGAAGCTCACAGCGAAGTCAAAGGCATTCTTTATTGATTGGGCGCAGAAAGGCTCTGCAACAGGTTATGAGGTGCAGTACGCCACAAACTCTAAGTTTACAGGCGCAAAGAAGCTTGATGTTGCAAACAACAAGACCGACAAGATGACAGTATCCAAGCTTTCAGCTGGCAAGAAATACTATGTCAAGGTTCGCTCTTTTACTGTAGTAAAGGGTACGAAATATTATGGAGAATGGTCGGCTGTTAAGAGCGTGACAGTGAAGAAGTAATATGCTTATAAACCACAACCAAAATATGCTTTGTTTTGATTAATTTAATATACTTGAACTGCGTGCCATTTGCGACCTAAACATATCTAGTGTACTCTCTCTGCGTCATAATATTTGCCGACCATTGTCCTCGCAGAAAATAATCCGCCGACAAGATGAAATAGCATAATGGCTATCACGATAGCAACAGAGCATTTGTAATATTTCCCTTTCAACATTTCAAGATCGTTCAGAAGTTTATTTCTATATGTGGAATTGCTGGAATTGAGCATACTGATTTTTCTCACGCCCTCATTATATGCCAACAGCAAATGTTCTCGAAATTTAAAATGCAAAAACAGATCGTTTAGCGAGAATGAAACAGACGTAAGTATTGCTTTGATCTTAAAATAATTGTGCGGTGTGTCTTTTTTTATCAGCAAGTCATTTCTTCTGAATTTCGTTACTGTTTTAGCTGAGGTATAAGTAAAAAGGAAAAATACTGATATCAATACTATCAACGGAACGATAACAACAACCCACGTAATATCATCATCAAGGTCTACTGATAGTTTTCCTAGTATCATAATAAACAAAATGTTCTGCATAATAATGTAGGTAATAAGCTTTATAATGAAGTATGTTGAAAAATATTTGTTGAAATTATTTTTCATTTTGACGGCACCTCTTTAATTCTGAATAATTGATTTTTTATCACTTAGTTATATTTAATTCTACAATTTTAAATGTTTTTTGTCAAGTCTATTCGGCAAATTACGGTATTTATTGTATGCTGTAAAAAACAGCAGCTGTTTTTCAAG
>NZ_QTWZ01000031.1:0-5921 GCF_003461385.1 Ruminococcus sp. AF17-1AC | reverse complement strand
AAAACAGCAGCTGTTTTTCAAGCCGCTCGTCATTAAATATGATTCAAAATCTTATGGATTCGTACAAACAGATATCAGGAGCTGATATTGATAGGTTAAAATTAGGACTGTTCTGAATAGAATAAGCTGCCACAGACTTTTTTCTGTAGCAGCTTATTTTTTGTTTATGCTATTCATTCTTGCGAAGATATCCGTCATCATCATATTTTTTAGCTATATGCTGTGCAGCTTGCCAATCGCCCCATTTGTCTACAGCCTTATCCCAAATTGTCATATATTACAACATACTTTCTGAAAAAGTTTACATTTATCAACATGTAAGTTGAAATAGCCGCCACTATTAACACCAGTTTGCAGAACTATAAAATCTCAGCTTTCCGTCCTTGTCCACGTCATAATTATATACTGACATTTGGTTTTTGAAAAATCTGTCCTTGAGATATGTGCCTTTTAGTTTGCATAGATACGAATATTCCTCGCTGTTCTCAGGCTTGCACTTTTCAAAACCGATTCTTTTCCGACGTGTATCAAACCATTTTTCATCATTCTGTCCGCCAAGACGTTTGTACTCGTCATAAGTCCTATTCTTTTGTATCAACAGTTTATCGTTTTCTCGATACTTCTTGGGATATATGGGGAATTCCTTTTCATCAAAGTCTGTTGTAACTCTCCAGCTATCCTCATTAACAGGATACACACCTACCACTATCTGCCTATAAAGTGCTAAAACATATTTTGCATACCTTGTACGCCTTATGTTTATATCCCAAAAGCCCCTTGCTGAATCGTATATAAAATCTTCCCTTTGCAAGTCGGCACATTTTTCCTTGTACATAAGCGGATAGCTTTTATTTATTGTAATGAAAACAACAGGGATATTTCCACAGTATTCTTTGAAATCCACTTCTCTTATGGCAACATTATCAAGAAAATCCTGCACATTTCTCGCTTTCGTTTTATATCCGTCAAGTGCGTGAGAGTGCTTTTCAGCATTGCTTGCATGACCATTAGAAATATTGGTGAGCGTTTCAGGAAAAATGTAATCATACATATTCATAAGCGCAGATTCGCACATAAATGCTTCATTTTCGGTCAACCCCCATTTTATTATGACCTTTTCAACCTTGCCGCTACTTTTAATGATAGTTTTTATTTTTTCAGATAATTTGGAATAATCGACATTTCTATCTCCGTTTTCTGAGCGTATAACTTCTAACAGCTTATCAGCGTCGTTTTCGTGACAAAACACTCGTCCACCTTGCCCTTTGCCGATATAAAAAGGCTTTCCATTATCGTCTTGCAGCATATAAACATAAAACCTGTCTTCCATGTTCTCGCCCAAGGTGTAACTAAGTCTTGTGAGTTCGTCATTCCGCTCGCTCAAAGCCTATCCCCTCTTTCCATACGTCTTATGAACATACTTATCAAGCCATACCTTGTCATAATTGTCGCTGTACTCAGACATCTGACAATCGTTGTAAAGATCATCTGCAAGGGTCAAAAGAACATCATGAAATTCCAAATTCGTCTTAAACTTTTGTGGTGTTGCATTATAGCCAAGATATGCACCAAGAATATTTCCGCAAACTGCACCTGTTGAGTCGCTGTCGCCGTTGTGATTTACCGCTGTGCATACAGCTTTATCAAAATCATCCTGATATCTCAGTGAACAATACACTGCAATAGCTAAAGTCTCCTCAGCCACCCAGCCCTCGCCAAGCTTATGTATATTGTCGAGGTCACTGCCGCCTGACTGTGAAAGTTTGACCGCAAGCTCGATCAATTCCACAAAATCGTCAATATATTTAGCTCTGTTAAATATCTGCTGCATTGTCCTTACCGAACTCGTGACAGCTTCAAGCAGGGTGATATCATTATTGTGGGATAACAAACTGACCATATGAACAAGAGCCGCCGCAGGGATATATCCAAGCTCATGCCCATGAGTAATAGCGGCACATTCAGCGCCTATCTTATCAATACTTGCGATATCCATTTTACCCTCTGAAAAATATAGCCCGATAGGTGCGACACGCATTATTCCGCCACAGCCTTTGCTGTTATTTATAGGCTTTTCTATAGTACCCTTTCCCCCTGCCGCCAAGGCTGACAAACAGGTATTTCCCGGTGCACGGTGGCTGAACATTTCAGGCAAATTCATGACCCAGCTATATTTCGCATAATTTTCTTCAATATCAACGGGATAATTTGCGGTCTGCGTCAGATACCAACCTTGATACTCAAATGCCATGTAGGTCGAAAAGTCGCCCATTATCCCACGAAGCTTGCCCCTTGTTATCCCGTCCAGCAACGCAGTTGCAGTAAACATCGTCATTTGAGTATCGTCAGAAATAAGGGCTTTGCCATTTTTGAGCGCATATTCAGTTATGCCATTTTTTCCATATTCGCTGAAAATTTGTCTTTCACTGTAAAATTCCACGGCATACCCCAAAGCGTCACCCACAGCACCACCGACCAGCGAACCTCTGTATTTATCAAGCATATCATCCATTTTGTTTTCCTCCTATGATCTTAATTTCTTTTATAATACCATATTTATAAAGGTTTGTGGGAAATAGTTTTGTACAGTAAAAGTAACCGTCAAACCCTCCGCATCCACCCCACCGATGACTAAAAAAGTATAATAAACTTCAAGCAACTCCATAGAGTAAATTACCCAATCTCAAAAAGTCTATAGAGCTGCTTTGGTTTTGTCAATATCCCTTGACACATTTTATTCGAACAAGAATTATGCAACGAGAAATATATGATCATAGTAGAGCTTTCTTCGTGCTGCCGGAGGCAGCCCACCGTTGGCGGTGCAGATTGTTCCGGAACCTTCGGACAAAATCTCATCAATAATCTGAGTTGTATTATTAAGGCGTTCTTTCCTCTGCTTGCAGATTTTGTCATACTCTCTTAAATCTGATATCTTTTTATCAAGTTTAGCTATTTCATCAGCCCAACAGGACATTTGTGTCAGAATGTATATTTCTCATTGAATTACGCTCTGCACTGCAATAGTATTTTCTGTAATTTATCGGTGTAACGCCGTACAGCTTTTTGAATCTTCGGCAGAAATAGCCGATGTTCTCAAATCCTGTTTCATGCGCTATGGCACAAACGCTGTTTTCGGTATCAACAAGGAGCTTTGACGCACGTTTCAGTCTGTATTCTACAACGTAATTTATCGGCGATGTGTGCAGGTATATCCTGAAAATATTGAGAACACTGCTTTTGCATATAAGAACTGTTCCTGCAATATCGTCCAGTGTTATCTGACCGCTGTAATTATCATGAATATACTGCATCATTATCTGAAGCTTAGCCTGCGTCTGTGCGGAATGCCCGGACACGGGGCCGCAGTCTGTTATTTGTATGCTTTCATATAACAGGCGCCATAGTTTCAGCAGCAGTTCTACCGTTTCCATTTCAGAAGCCGTGCCAGAACCCTGCACAGCAAATACCGACCTCATTGTTTCGATAATGCTGTGGTGCGCTGTTTCTTCGGCGGAAAAAATCACACATTCGGTAGTTGATTCAATTATCGGTCTGATGTATCTGCTGTATATCAGACTGCCCTGCGGCGCAAGCAGAACAGGTGAAAAAACAATGTTCGGAATGATGGCGCTGTCTTCTGCTTCAAACCTGTGTATCACCTGAGAATTTATAAAGATCCCATCGCCCGAGCTTAGAACATACCTGTTTCCACCCACCAGAAAATCAGCCTTGCCATGCTGTACATAAACAAATTCGACCTCTGGGTGCCAGTGCCAGTCGATACAGTGAAAATCGAAATCCCAGATGTCCTCATAATAGTAACTGAACGGATATTCTTCGCTGCCGTGACTTGCAGTTTCACGTAAGGTTTCGTCCGTTGTGATCCTGTCCTTTTTGATTGCATTTCCCATGTTCTCACCCGATTTACGATATTGTGTAATAAAAATGTGATTTTGTGTATTGAAATGTTACGAAATTTACTATATAATCTGATTATATCATTTGTAAAGGAGTTTGTCAATATGGCTGTGAATTACAGAAAAACACTTATATCCTGCTATCTTGGATTCATCACACAGGCAATAGCTGCTAATTTCGCTCCGCTTCTATTTCTCACATTTCACAATGGCTATGGTATTCCGTTTGGAAAAATTGCCCTTATCTCGTCGGTATTTTTTGTTACTCAGCTTATCATAGATGCGCTGTGCGCACGTTTCGCTGACAAGATCGGCTATCGGAAATGCGTTATCGGTTCGCAGGTGTTTTCTGCGCTGGGACTTATCGGGCTTGCTTTTCTGCCAGAACTGCTTCCCGATCCGTTTTTAGGAATAATTATAAGCACGGTCATATATGCAATGGGAAGCGGTCTGACCGAGGTACTTGTAAGTCCGATAGTTGAAGCCTGCCCGTTTGAGCACAAAGAAGCTGCAATGAGCCTGCTGCATTCATTCTACTGCTGGGGTTCGGTCGGAGTCATACTCATTTCAACACTGTTTTTTACTGCTTTCGGCATAGAAAACTGGAAGTGGCTCTCTTGTATCTGGGCGATAATTCCGCTGGTGAATGTTTACAATTTTTCAGTATGTCCCATTGCACACCCCGTCGAGGACGGCGAGGGAATGCGTATCCGTGACCTGCTCAGAGTACCGCTGTTCTGGCTTACGATACTGCTTATGGTTTGTGCGGGAGCCTCGGAGCTTTCAATGGCGCAGTGGGCGTCGGCATTTGCTGAATCCGCTCTCGGACTGACTAAATCAGTCGGAGATATTGCAGGACCGTGTATGTTTGCGGTGACGATGGGCATAAGCCGTACACTTTACGGGAAGTACGGCGAAAAGCTCGATCTTATGAAATTCATGATAGGCTCGGCACTGCTGTGTCTGACCTGTTACATCACTGCATCCCTGTCGGTAATACCTGTAATCGGTCTTCTTGGCTGCATAATGTGCGGATTCTCGGTAGGTATCATGTGGCCCGGATCTATAAGCATCTGTTCGGGAAAAATACCCACCGGCGGAACTGCAATGTTTGCACTCCTCGCCATGGCTGGTGATCTTGGCGGAGCACTCGGTCCCGCTATTGTAGGAAATATCACCCAGCGTGCAGGCGATGATATGCAGAAAGGTATGCTCGCAGGCTGCGCATTTCCCTTGATACTTATGATATCGCTCCTGCTGCTGAACAGAGCCAGACACAGGAATAACTGATCATATCCGGCAGGTTTATGCAAAGCTACAATAGGAAAAAGGCATCATGTATCCGGACATGATGCCTTTTTGTTTTTCATACGGTGTCAGCGGTCATTTTACGAATTTCATAGAGCCTGTTCTATACTTCTGAACTGCGACGGAGTAATACTCTCGAACCTTTTGAAAATCTTGCAAAAATAACTGCTGTCACAGAAACCTGTTTCTTCAGCTATTTGATCGACAGTTTTCTGCGTTTCTGCCAGAAGCATTTTAGCCGCCTGTATCTTGCGTTTTGTGATATATTCCATCGGTCGGCAGTTCAAGGTCTGCCTGAATAATCTGCACAAATGCTGCGAAGAAACGCCTGCGGCTTTGCTTATGGATTCAAGGCCGGGCTGTTTCATATAGTTTTCGTCAATATATGCGATCGCCTTTGTCACCGCAGGGGCGATTTGTACACTGCCTTTTCCTTTCGCCGCAAGACGGCTCAATTCAATGAAAAAGCTGTACAGATAGCCCGACGCTCACCAAAAAGACGGGAAGACTGCTTTCTTTGCTGATTATCGGATAATCGTAGAATTTCAAAATTAATTCACCGCCTGTGCTAAAATCGTTATATCTTAATAATATCATTCATTGACTTGTATGTCAATAAGCGTTATAATCTGGCTATTTCAACTTTGTAGTGCTACAATAGATATTGGACAAAATTAAGAAAAAAGAAAAGAGAGA
>NZ_QTWZ01000030.1:12517-12858 GCF_003461385.1 Ruminococcus sp. AF17-1AC | reverse complement strand
CCGAAAATACTTGGATGGTAACGTCCCGGTAAGATAGGGTGCTGCCGACACCTATGCACCATTAGCTCAGATGGTAGAGCAACTGACTCTTAATCAGTGGGTCCTGGGTTCGAGTCCCCGATGGTGCACCAAATTTCCCGTAACGGGCAGATATATTTTTGCTCGCTGCGGTTTTTCTTTATATGCTGCAGCTCAGCATTATATGGCCCGTTGGTCAAGCGGTTAAGACTCCGGCCTCTCACGCCGGCATCGGGAGTTCGATTCTCCCACGGGTCACCAATATTTCCTCTCGCTTGCGTGAGGTCGTTATGCAAGCTTCTCAAAAAGCTTGCTATTTTTTT
>NZ_QTWZ01000030.1:0-12507 GCF_003461385.1 Ruminococcus sp. AF17-1AC | reverse complement strand
TGCGTGAGGTCGTTATGCAAGCTTCTCAAAAAGCTTGCTATTTTTTTTGCTCTATGTGGACCATTAGCTCAGTTGGTTAGAGCAACCGGCTCATAACCGGTGGGTCCGGGGTTCGAGTCCCTGATGGTCCACCACATTTTTTTATCTAGGGGTATAGCTCAGTTGGTAGAGCAGCGGTCTCCAAAACCGCGTGCCGAGGGTTCGAATCCTTCTGCCCCTGCCAGAGTGTTTTCTAAGTCGTAGACGTTTTGTCTGCGGCTTTTTTTTGTTTATCTGCTACAAATTTTGCAGTATCAATTTGTATAAAAATACAATTTATTGGCAAATTATAAATAAAACTATTGACAAAATTATGATGTTGATTTAAGATATAAGTGTACACGAAAAACATCATATTTTGACATTAAGCAATAACGGTATTCATATCTGTTTTGTTTTAATTGGTATATTAGGTCGCTTTTTGATGTTTATCAAAAGGTGGCTTTTTTATTTATATGGTAAAAGGAGTGGCAGATTTGAATGAGTTGGATTTTGACTTGATGGTACGATTGATAGCATGTGGGCTGTATGAGAAACGGCAGTGCAACGATAAGTATAGTTACAGTAGCAAGCTTTTTGCTGGGATAAATAGGCTTGCAGCTTTGGCGGCTTTGAATGAGCAATATGATATGCTTTCAGATCTCCATGAATGTGCTTTTATTGAGAATTATGCTGTGAAGTCCGTGAAAACGTGGTTTGAGGGGTGGAATAGTGATTTTGTCAAAATAGTGGAAAAGTTTGATCTTTATCATACAAATGCGCTGATAGAGTTAAGTGAAAACCACAGATATACTCTTACTGATGATTGCGTTGATCTTATTTCTGATTCAGAGAAAGATTACGTAAATGACTTGGAGCAGCGTTACATTTATACTCTTTTGACTAATCTTTCCAACGAGTTGTATGTGGCTGTGCGTCGGTTTATTGTGGAAAATCCAATTTGCGCTGATGAAAAAATTGGTGAATTTAAAATGGAGCATTGTCAAGACTTTAAGATGATAAATAAGATATTCTCGGAAACCTACGAAAATGTTCCAAACGGGAGTTATGTTTGTCCGAAATGCGGCTGGACTATGACTTTTTATGGTTCGCAGGCACAGTGCTGTAACAAAAGTTGTTTGAAAAATATACCGAAAAAAGATGATTTGAAGCCATTGAGATTTCAGGACGGCAATTGGCGGCTTAGGCATGGTGTTATGAGATATATGTGTTTGCCTGGGCAGTTGGAGTTGAAAATACAGAAAATTGCAGAAAAATGTGGTTGTGGGGCGGAGCTTTGGCCTGACAGAGATAAGTATGATGTAAAGATAACTTTGCCTGACGGGCAGGTTTGGGCTATTGACGCAAAGACCCACAGAAACCCTTATATGCTGAAAAAGAGCATTGAAAATGACTATGATTTTACTCATACTAAGGCACAAAAAGTCTTTTATGTTGTGTCTGACGATTGTTTGACGGATTATCCTGATTATTGCAAGATATGCAATGATGCGTTAGCAAGCAGTTTTCCTGATTCAATTGCTAAATGCGTTTCCATGAGAATTTTTTCAAAAGAGCTGAAAGGAGAGGTGGAAGATGTCAAGCTTAGAAACTATCAAAAGAAGTCTTAGAAATTATATTCCAACTTCTGTGAATCTTGATGATTTCATCAAGGCAGAAATGACCCTTGCTCTTTTGGAAAAATGCAAGCCCGAGGGCGACCCCACAAAGGCGTATCTTCTGCTTCATAATTACAGCCTTTTGGGCGAGGTAGTTTGCGATGAAACTGCTTTTCTGCTTCAAAAAGCTCACAGACTTTTACATTCTTGCAGTTCAAAGATGAATTGGGCAAAGGTTCTTGAAAATTACCGCAATGCTCAGCCTGAGTTTTGCTTGTATATTTTTACAGAGGAAATCGAAAAGGGCAGCAAGGTCTTGAAATTTGCCCGAAACACTGAGCTGGCAGTTGAGCCTGACCGTGCGGACGTTTACTTTGAATATATCAGAAAACACAAGGAAGAAAAGCATTTTGGATACGCAAAAGGTGGAAAATACAGCTACAGCATTAAGGACAAGACAAGCTCCACTGTGTATAGCGCTGACGTTGAGATACCTGACTGCACGCCGCAAATGCCTATAAGTCCTCCGCCTAAGAAAACCAGAAAAAAGATAAGTGTTTCTACAGATGAGTTGCTTGCAAGTGCGGCTGAAATGGCTGAGAAAAAACCTGATGATTATTGCTATTCTATACTCAAAAGCAACACCCTAAAAGCTGTCACGGAGGGCAATGTTAAGAGTGCAAACAGGCTTGAGATCGACAAGATAACAAACCTTGTTGGCATGGTCGGCTCAGGAAAATCCACTCTTATGAAAGTGCTGTCTTATCACCTTGCAAAGGCTGATAAAAAGGTCGTTCTTGTGCTTGACACTGTTTCAAGTGTGATGGAGATGTGTTCTTATTTATCTCAGTTTGGAGTTAGTGTCTCACCTGTGATAGGCAGGAGCGGACGTGAAAAATACATCGATCAGGTGGCGAAAGCTCATGAAAAATATTTGCAAAATGAGTATTCTAAGTATCTCACTGCCCCTTGTATTATCGACGGCATGGCAAAAAATAAGAGCGACAAAAGTTCTGTTCCAATGTTTGGAAACGAGCCGTGCAGGTCGCTTATGAAAAATAAAAAGCACTATAATTGCCCTTATATGGATATTTGCCCTGCGGTGAGAATGTACCGAGATGTTTATACGTCAAATGTTATCGTGACCACTGTGCAGGGGCTTGCGGCAATAAGGCTTCTTGGGGATAACAAGCTGTTTTTGGAATATGTGCTGGAGCAAGCCGACCTTGTGGTATTTGATGAATGTGACAAGGTGCAAAAAACACTTGACGAGTTTTTCACACCGTCAGCAAGCTTTGATAAGTTTAGGCAGAATGCGGCGGCTTTGTGCAGTGAAGCAATGAACAAGGAAACGGAAGCTCTTGATGGCATGGAGAAAAATGAATCGGGATATATCCGTAAACTTATGAGTTCTTTAGGAGTCTGCATGGCGGTGAGAGAAGCCATAAGTGCTTATGGTGGCACATGGCGAACGATACTTAGCAGGACGTTTTCAGCAGAAATATTGTATCAGGCAATTTGCAGAGAAAACCAGAAAAATAAACACATATCTGACAAATCACTTGAGCATATGCGGCGTGTGACTATTGGATTGGATCATGACAAAGACATTGAGCATATATTAAAATTTGCCTTGTCGGAAGATGATTTAAAGATTTTTTCTTCCGATATAAGCGATTGGCTCACGGACAATAACTGTAAGCCTGACAAAACTTTTTCTGACCATATCAAGCTTTATCTTGTGGTGGCGGCATTCGATAATTACATCAGGGAGATAAGCGATTCCTATTTGTTTTTACCGTATGAGCGGAAAACACAGCAGGAGCTTACTGACTTTTTGTCTACACGTTTTACCGCACAGCAGAAAATTCTCCCTTCATCTGCAATGGGTAATCTTTTCGGCATGAAGAACGACCCGCAAAAGGGGCTTATTCTTTACCGTCAATACGCATTCGGACGTGCGCTTATGGACCGTATGCCTTGGCTTCGGCTCACGGATAAGGGTCAGCCCGCAGGACCTAATGTGCTGCTGCTTTCAGGTTCAAGCTGGGCGGACGGCTGTTTGCAATATCATGTCAATGTGCCTGTGAAGTATCTTCTTGAAGCAGAGGAGTGGATGCGCAGGAAGATAGCGGAGTCGAAAATGATAGACCTTGGAACGGCTATAAGAGTTTCAGGCAGTGGCAGTGAAGAACGTGAAGAAAATCTTACAGAGGTCATAAAAAAGATAATGGGGACAATAGAAGCAGAGCTTCGCTCTGAGGGAAAACTGCTTATGATAGTGAACAGTTACAGTGAAGCACAAACTGCGGCAAATTATCTCAACAGACTTTTATTGAATGGAAAGAAAGCAGCGTGTATGAGCAGGGAAGCAGATGAATTTGACGAGAACATGATACTCAGGAGCGAGATAGCAGACTTTTCAGATCATTCGGCTGATATAATGGTAGCCCCTGCGCAGGCGATAGAGCGAGGTTATAACATTGTTGACAAGGACGGTCATTCGGCGTTTGGAAGCGTATTTTTTTTGGTGCGCCCAATGGAAGTTCCTGACGAGATATCTTCAAAATGCACAAAGCTAAACGGCTATCTTGAAAGGCACTGTGTTCTGTCGGGGAAGAAAAACGCTTTTGACAGGGCGGCAAAGCTTCGCAGTGAAGCCACAAGACAATGGTCGCTCATGGAACGTCAGGGGAAAATGCAGTTAAGCTCCCTTGACCCTGTGATGAAGCTTGACGTAACGGCAAGCTTGTTTGTGCTTATTTTGCAGATATTCGGACGGCTTTGCAGGATAACGGACGAGAGCAAGCCTGCACCGAGAGTTTATTTTGCAGACGGAGCTTTTCGCCGTTCTGAGAAAAATACTGCGGGCTATGACCTACTAAACGAGCTTATAGATTATCTTGACAGCATGATTGACAACAAAGAAACGGGAAAGATAGCTGAAACGCTTTATCAGCCGTTTTATGAAGCATTCAAAAAAGGAGTTGAAAAAAATGAATTCGCCGATATATTCGATGACATTTATTCCGAAGAAGAGGAATTTTAAGCTGTATTATCTTGCTTTTCCAAAGCCTTGGAAAGAACTGCTTATACAGTTGCAAGTTTCTGCCTACAAAAAATACGATCCGGAGTATTATATGAAGCTGTTCGGCTTGAAAGCATGCCTGAACGGGTGGCTTGACGAAGTTGTAAACGTGGGCAACATGAAAGCAAATTCTGATGACAGCAGGTGGTTCGTGTCTTTGAACGAGCCTGATGTTCATAAGATATGCAAGATAATGAAAATATGGGTCACGGCAGAATATGAGCTGAATGATAAGGCGACCTCGGAAACAAAGGCGATAGCAGAAAAGTTTAAAAGCGAGATAGACCCTGATGTGCTGAGATATGGTATCTCCTCGGAAGAAGTATGCCTTTTCAACGAGGACGGCACTGCGGCGGTGGACTATGCTTTTGACACCTTTGCGCTGTATGTGGCGAACTATCTTAATGGAAAGACCATACCCCTTTTCGGTCAGGAGCTTACGTTCAGCAATTGTGGCTTAAAAAAGCTTGTTAGCCAGCCTATAGAATATAAGGGTCAATATTATTCCTACGGGCTTGAATTTTCAGTTCAGACAACTCCGCCTCAGCGTGAGTGTATGCTTCTTGTTTTTCCAAGCGTGAAACGCTTTGTTTCAAATGCTTGGAAAAAGAAGATATATCTTGAAGAGAACATAAACGCTCTTGTGAAAATGTCTGAAAATAAATACAGAGTTATGAAAATGAAGCAGCAGCAAAAAAATATTGATAAAGAAAAGACAGAATATTTTCGTGATTGGAACTATGCTGACATAAACTGCTATGGATTGTATCATAATAACTCAAAATTTCCTGCGGCGGACGAGGTGCTTAAACACCCTGAAGATTATGTGGGCAAAAATGCTATGCCGCAGATACTTTTGCCTTATAAATTCGGCATGGATTTCACTAATATGAATATCGGCACGGGCGTGTCAGTAAAGGAAAAATGTGAGTTTTATCATCAATTGACGCCGCTTCTGAAAGATATCGCAGAGCCTATGGGCGAGGTGCAGTCTGTGGGTGCGGTGCATTATAATAAACCTGATAAAAAGAAATTTGAGGCGGCTGATATCCAGAAAATGCGCAGAGAAAGGCTGAAAGTCTGCACGGGCAGGGATAAGATCACTCTCGAGATATACGGTCATGACAGCGATGAGCCTTTGAAAAACGCTATTATGGAGGATATCTGCCAGTATTTTGGCGACACGGACGGCTCAGATGTGAAAATAGAGATAGAAAAGCGCAGTATAGGCTCTCTTGGGGATATGATGAACGGCAAAAGCTATGAAGACCACCTTTTGCGCATAAAAAGGGTGCAGGAAAGCGTTGAGAAGTCGGCTGAGATAAAGGGCGCGGTGGTTATCCTGAAAAACACTTCTGAGGAAAAGGGCGACCCGAAAGCCGCACTGAGGGCAGGTTTTGCGGACACAAACCGCCTTACGCAGTTTATTGTCCCTGATGTTTTAGATGAGAAAGCTAAGGATAAGCCTTCAAAAAGCAGGATACATGGAGCGGTTCTGGATATTTTCAGACAGTTTGGATACACGGAATTTGCTGACAACAGGAACACAGTGAAAAATCCTGCCTGCGCCGCTGATGTGATAGGTGTGTATGCTTATCAGACTTTAAGACCTTTGTGGGCGGCTGAAAGCAAATCGCCAGTGTTGACGGCTAAGTGCCTGCCTGCGTATGTGACTTTCAACGCACGAAGCGGACAGGTAAAAGCCGAGTGCGGTCTGTTTGATGAAAGAGAGCTTTCTTATCCCGAAGCGCTTATTGCTTTTTCAAAGCTTTCAAGAAAGGACGATTTTGTAGACAAGTGCAATAAAGTCGCAAGGGGTGGATTTGTCACTAAGCTTTTGGGCTTGAGAGCTCTTTATAAGGAAAGCGACGGACTTGTGCTTGTTTCTTGCAATGGTTTGACAAGAAATTTGTGGCATGGAATATCTGACACGAGCATTTCAGGCTATAACATGAAAAAGCCTTTTGTTCCTGAGAAAATTAAGATAGGAAATTCTATCTCTGAAAGGACGGAAGCTTTTACAGACTCTCATCTTAGAATTATCCGTCTTAGAGAGGGCGTAAGCACTTTGGAAGTGCCTGATTATTATACTGAAATAAATGCAAAGGGCGATTTTACTCGTGCTTCAGGCATTTATCGTCATAAAGATGTTTTTTGGGGAATTGACCTTTGTCCAAACAATTTTGAGTTTAAGGACAGCTATAAAAAATGCAGGGCTGACAATCCAAAGCTGAACTTTGACGAATGCGCTCTTATGGAGTATTATCCTTTACAGCTTAGGGGGGAGGACGACCCTAAGCAGTGGGTGGGATATGCAAATCTATTGAGAGAGCTTATGCCTGAAAATCCTTCTAGGCAAGCTGTCCGCCTGCCTGCGCCGTTGCACCTCGCCAAACTCATGAGCGAATATTTTCTCCTTTGCGACAAAGAAAAATAGTCTTATTTACCTCAAACGGGAACATAATAGGATATAATAAAAGCAGTACCGAAATGCTTGGCACTGCTTCTAAGAAAGGAAATCCATATGATATACAAAATAACCTTGTTTGACGCCAACTGTCCCTCATGCACAAGCGGCACAGCTTCGTTTTTTACTGAGGATATCGACGAATTTGAACACAATTTTTTTTCTGATGAAAATGTGGAATCGAACCAGCTTGAAGCGCAGAAACAACGCTATTTCCGCAGTAAGGCAGGGGAAATTGTCACCGACTATTACTCCGATGCCCCTGAGCTGAACATTTTTCAGTATGCAGAATATGGCACTATCGAAAAGCGAAAGACTTTTCATTACAAGGACAAGACCTTTGAGCTTCACAACGGATATTTAATTCCTTGTCCTATATACGCCGCAGAAGCTATTGTAGAGCTGGCGCAGATAGCGTTTAAAAAGAACCCTGATGAGGAGGGCGAAAAGTATCTTGCGGCAAGATATTCACTGAGGGGAGTGTGCTGTGTGGGTTCTTATTCGGATAAGTTCTCGGATTGTACCCCTTATGGAAATCCTATTATCAAGACCTGCTATCCTGAAGATCTGCCGTACAAAGGTGAAAAAGAAATCTATTCTGATTGCAAACTGTCAACATTTGCATGGGTGGAGCTGTATCAAAACTGTTTCAAGGGCGACCATGTCAACGGCTATGAGATAGAAGAGCCTACAGAAGAACAGCTTGCGTGGATAATGCGTGATATTCCAGGGGAGGCAGGCTAGTCTGCAGTGATGACACTGCCTATATCAATGTCGTTTTCTCTGAGATATCGGTCAGCTATTTTCAACCATTTTTGTGTGCCGTTAGAGCTTTCGATCAAAACACTGCACATGAGTTCGCTGTCCTCCGGTATACCCTCGCAGCCGTAATCCTCTTCACTTATGTCTATAACTTTGTATTTCATGCTTTCAAGACCTTTCCGGTGTGATATTGGTGATACTATAATTATAGCACGGCATTAATTTTTTTCAAGAGAAATATACTAAGCACGGCACATGACCGTGCTTTTTTGTTAGGTCGATTGTTAATAAAATGTAAAATATCTCTACAACCTGTTGACTTAGAGCTAACTCCAGGTGGTACAATATAAGTAAGCTAAAGCTAAGAAAAATTATAAGTAAAACAGGAGGAAATGAAAATGTATCTTGAAAAAATAAACTCACCTGCTGACGTTAAAAAGCTCACTGTTGATGAAATGACAGCGCTGGCTGAGGAAATGAGAAAGGCTCTGCTTTTCAGGCTCAGCAAGCATGGTGGACATTTTGGCCCTAACTTCGGCATGGTGGAAGCCACTATCGCAATGCACTATGTTTTTGAGTCCCCTAAGGACAAGATAGTTTTTGACGTTTCACATCAAAGCTATCCACATAAAATGCTCACAGGCAGAAAGGAGTCCTACCTTGACGCTGACAAGTTCGATGATATCTCAGGCTACACAAACCCGGAGGAGAGCGAGCATGACTTTTTTACGGTTGGCCATACTTCCACTTCTGTGAGCCTTGCAAGCGGTCTTGCAAAGGCTAGAGATCTCAAGGGCGAGGAGGGCAATGTTATCGCTGTTATCGGCGACGGCTCTCTCAGCGGTGGCGAAGCTCTGGAGGGTATCGACTTTGCAGGGGAAATGGATACAAACTTCATAATCGTTGTGAACGATAACGATATGTCTATCGCTGAAAACCACGGCGGTATGTACAGAAATCTCAAGCTTCTCCGTGATACCGAGGGCAAGGCTGAATGTAACCTTTTCAAGGCAATGGGTCTTGACTATGTTTTCGTTAAGGACGGCAACGATATCCCTTCGCTTATTGAGGCTTTTGAGGGCGTAAAGGACAGCAAAAAGCCTGTTGCCGTTCATATTGTAACACAAAAGGGCAAGGGCTATGCTCCTGCGGAAAAAGATAAGGAAACATGGCACTGGCATATGCCGTTCGACCCTGAAACAGGCAAGTCCCTTTACAATTCTGAGGGCGAGGATTACGGAACTGTTACCTGCAATTATCTTCTTGAGAAAATGCAGGCTGACAAGTCCGTGTGTGCTATAACCTCCGCTACTCCGACGGTTTTCGGCTTCACTCCTGATGTCAGAAAGAAAGCAGGCAAGCAGTTTATGGACGTGGGAATTGCGGAGGAACACGCAGTGGCACTTGCCTCAGGTATAGCAAAGAACGGTGGAAAGCCTTTCTACGGTGTTTACAGCTCGTTCTTACAGCGTACCTACGACCAGCTTTCTCAGGACGTTTGCATAAATAAAAGTCCTGTTACAATAGCTGTTTTTGCGGCTTCGGTTTACGGCATGAGTGACGTTACTCACCTTGGAATTTACGATATACCGATGATATCAAATATCCCTGAGCTTGTTTATCTTGCACCTGTTACAAAGGAAGAATATCTTGCAATGCTGGATTGGTCCCTTGAACAGAACGAACACCCTGTTGCAATAAGAGTTCCTGCAAGCCTTGTTTCAGACGGCAAGCCTTTCACAAAGGATCTTTCAAAGCTCAACAAGTATGAGATGACACAGAAGGGAAGTCAGGTGGCTGTTATCGCACTTGGCTCGTTCTACGGCATGGGTGTTGAAGCCGCAAAGCTTATCGAAGAAAAAACAGGTGTCAAGGCTACTGTAATAAACCCATACTACATCACAGGCATTGACAAGGAAATGCTTGAAAGCCTCAAGGCTGACCACAAGACCATTATCACTCTTGAGGACGGTGTTCTTGAGGGTGGCTTTGGCGAGAAGATAGCAAGATTTTACGGTGACAGCGATGTAAAGACCCTTTGCTTTGGTCTTGAAAAGAAGTTCTATGACCGCTATGACCCTGCCGAGGTGCTGAAAGAAAATCATCTTACCCCTGAGCAGATAGCTGAGGACGTTATAAAAACTCTTTGATAAATATTTTGTCATTAAGGAGCTTGCTTTGGCAGGCTCTTTTTTCTTGATTAAAAATGCAAATCGTGATATACTATAATAAGTTTAGAAACATCAAGGAGAGAGAAAAAATGCTATTTAGTGAAGAAGCTATCGGCTTTTTGTTTGAAAATCATACGAGAGATAGTAAGGAATGGTTCAAGGAGCATAAGGCGGATTATCACAGGCTCATAGAAGAGCCTTTTGCGGAGCTTATTACTGCGCTCACGCCTATAATGAACGATATTGACAGCAGGATAGTATGCAACCCGAAAAAGATTTCAAGGCTTTACAAAGACGCACGTTACAACAAGGGCGGACCGATATTCAGAGAGAGCGTGTGGTGTTCTTTGAAATGCCAGCGTGACAAAAGCGAATATCACCCCATGCCTGAGTTTTATTTCTATATCTCTACCCATGGTTTCGGCTATGGTTGTGGATATTACAAAACCGACAGAGAAAGCATGGACGAAATGAGGGCGATGATACTTGTAGGGGCGCAGGAATATAAAAAGGCTTACAAGGCGCTGAAAGACAACAGCAAGTTCGTTTTGTTCGGTGACGAGTATAAGCGTGACCATTTTCCAAATGCCAGCCGTGAGGACGCTTTGTGGCTCAATAAAAAGGATATCGGTGTAAGTTTTGACAGTGAAGACCCTAAGCTGCTTTTCAACGTGAACTTGTTGGACACTGTATGCAGTGACCTTTCTTCTCTTGGAGATGTATACAGATTTTTTATGAGGGCGGAGGATAATATTTTGCAGAAAAAAGTAAAATAGCGGAGAAATTGTGTCTTGTTTGAGAATGCTTTCTGACAATTTTGTGTAAAACGCTATAAATTTTCTGGTTGTTTTATTGAAATATACAATTTATATGCTATTTGTTCAAAGAAATATTGACAGTGAATTGATTATATGTTATACTTTTATTATCCGAGGCACCGATGAAGTAAGGTGTATACTATGGGTGGATAAAAAATTATAAAGACAAGACGTTTGAAATCTCTTTAAACGGTGTTGTCATGAAGGGGATCAGTGTGTGCGGCAGGCTTTTTATAGAATTACCTGCGGTGCAGCAAAAAGAGTGATAAAAAAATGCTCTCCGAGGTTTTCGGAAAGCATTGCAGAGCGTAGCTTATTTATCTTTTCACAGCCTGTGCAGCGAAATGCTGACAGGTCTTTTTGTTTATATGGATATGTTTGCTTAGGCTGACTTTAAATATGATATGTAATTCTGTCGGCAAAGATAGTTATAAGCGGCAGAGTTACAGCACTGAGAATAGTGGTGACTGTAAATATCTCTGAGGCTGTTTTAGGGTCCTTGTCAATGTTTACAGCGAACATTGTGCACATGGTCGCTGCAGGGCAGGCGGCGGCTATGGTAACTGTCATAAGAACTATCGGAGGAGGATTAAGTATCCACGCTGCAAGGAAGCCTGCAACAGGGAGTATTATGAGTTTGCACAGTGAAACGTAGTAGATACGGCGGTTTTGAAGGGCTTTCAAAACGTTGGTCTGTGCGGCTGTTGCACCTGCTATCACCATGGCGATAGGTGTGTTCATATCTGCTATGTACTGCAAAGCTGTTGCAGGAACTTTCGGCAGTCTGATATTTGTAAGATAGCAAATAAGACCGACCACAACGGCTATAACTGACGGTGAGATAAGGGCTTTCACAAGAGAAGAAAAGTCACGCTCGCCTTTCATTGTCATAAGTCCGTGCGTCCAGATAAGGACGTTGAAGAACGTAAGATACGCTGTAAGATACAAAACGCCTTCTGAGCCGTAAATGCCGTTTATAAGGGGTATGCACATGAATGCACAGTTTGAATATATTGACGAAACACGCTCCACCGCAAGGTCGGGAGTCTTTTTTCTTATAAGAACATAGGTGAGCAAAATGGTCACTGCATAGGATATCGCTGACAGCAGAAAAGACCACAGCAGACCATGCACAAGGCTCTTGTCATATTTTGACTGATAGGACATGAATATAAGCACAGGATTGATTATATTCAGTGCGAATGAGGACAACTGTTTTGTACCGTCCTTTGTGATTATCCCTTTTAAATAGCAAAATGCGCCTACAATAAGGATAATGAACATTATTATTATTTGGTTTCCGATTATCAGACCTGCTTCCATTTTTACTTCCTCTTTCACATATATTTTTCTTCTTTAGGTGTTCTTTCGTCAGAATACCCAAATATTATACCAGACTTTTGTGAAAAAAGCATGAACTCACAGTATACATTGATAGGTGATTTTTGTGTTTTTTATGTGCGTAAATAAGGTAAAAAAGCAAATAACGCACCGATCTTTACACTCTGCCTTATGTAGGTTTGTCAATCATATTGGACACTATTATTAAGAAATTCGATAGGCG
>NZ_QTWZ01000003.1:0-213892 GCF_003461385.1 Ruminococcus sp. AF17-1AC | reverse complement strand
CCTATCGAATTTCTTAATAATAGTGTCCAATATGATTGACAAACCTACATTTTGCGCCGTCAGTCTTTCTTCTCAGGGTAAGTAACAGTTATCTCTGACCCTGCTTCCTGCGACCAAACAACATAATCAAGCTTTCCTTCATCAATAAAAACAGTGAAATATGTGTCTTTAAGCTCCTCAGGAAGCTGTTCCTTTATCTTTTCTATGAACTTGTCCGTCTCTGTGGAAATGTAGTTCATGTACTCAAACTTGTAGCTCTTGTCTTTTGAAAGTTCCTTGACCGCCTTTTCTGCCGCCTCATATACCGCCTGAGCGTTAGCCTCTGCCTTTTCCGAGTTTTCGTCAGTGATTATGCCGTCAGCGTAAGCCTGTGCCTTAGAGCCTGCAAAGCAAACTTTCCAATCATTGTCCTTGTCAAGCACCATAAGAATATACTGCGATGACGTGACCTCTCCCTCAGAGCTGTCATAAGCTATGGTCACATAAAGCTCCGCCGCCTTTGAATACTCCTCCGAGATGTTCACCTTGTCAATAAAGCCGCACTTATCCTTGTCAAAGCTATATCTTACTCCGCTTATCTGCTCGTCCTCACCGTATTCATTGTCGCCGCCCATGTTCTTTTTCATATATTCATAGTCAGCGGCATAATCGTCTGTCATAAGCTTTACCATTGATTGGTCAAACTCAGCGTTTGCGGCTTTAAGATACATTGCCGCAACGTCCTTTGCCTCTTCAAGCGGGTCAGCGGCTTCTTCGCTTTCCGTATCAGTTTCCTGCGTTGTCACAGCGTTCTCACTGCCCTGAACATTTTCCGCAGGCTGAGAGCTATCTGTGCCGTCAAAGCTCAGCGAACAGCCTGTCATGATACCCGCACTCAGTATAGCCGCCGCAAAAATGATCTTTTTCATTCTTTGCTCCTTTATTCGTCGCCGTACTCCTGTTTTATGTCAGCAAGCACCTCTTTTATTATGTCGTATGAATACCCCAAACGCACAAGGGCGTTTTTTACCTTTATGTCACCCTTTTCTCCGTCAAGATATCTGAGATACTTTCGCTCCACAAGCTCATACAGCCGTTCATATGTACCCTCGCTGTATTCCTCCAGAGCTTCCTCTATTATAGGCTTTGTCAGCCCTTTCTGTCTCATCTGCTGATAAGCACGGTAATAGCCGTATTTACGCACTTCCACATAAGTCCTCGCAAGCCCCTGAGCATACCGCCTGTCATTGACCGTCCCAAGCTCCAGCATCTTATCCATTACAGCGTCGCATATCTCCTCACTGTAATTCTTTTCAAGCTTCTTATAAAGCTCCACATAGGAATAGTCCCTGTAGTCAAGGAGATACAAAGCCCTTTCCTTTGCCTTTCTGAACTCGTTGTCAAAAACTATCTTCTCCCAAGCAGACTCAGGCATATCAAGCCCTGCTCTCAGACCATAGGCAGACACTATCTCGTAGTTGAGGAAAGCCGTTTCGCCCTCCTCAAACTCTATCATGTATGTGCTGCCCTTGTATTTTGAAACGCCCGTTATTTTAAGCATTTATCAGTCACCAAGCTCGCTTATGTCAACAGGAGCGAACTCCTCGAAGTCCTCCTCAGGCTTTGCCACAACAGACTTGTCGCTTGCCGCCTTGCGTATCTTCTTCTCAGGCTTATCAACAGCCATGTCCTCATTTGCACTCTGAGCTGCCGCACCTGCGTTAGCCTTTTCTTCAAGCTTCTTGGCTTTTTTATCTTTCTGCGCCGCAAGCACAAGCTCCGCCTGATGTTCCTTTATCTTGGCTTCTATCTCGCCCATGATATCAGGATTGTTCAGCAGGAACTCCTTAGCGTTGTCACGTCCCTGACCAAGCTTCATATCGTTGTAGCTGAACCAAGCTCCGCCCTTCTTCACCACATCAAGATCGACCGCCATGTCAAGCACCTCGCCCACACGGGAGATACCCTTGCCATACATGATATCGAACTCGCACTCCTTGAACGGCGGTGCCACTTTGTTCTTTACCACCTTGCACTTTGTTCTGTTACCAATGACCTCAGAGCCGTTCTTTATCTGCTCTCCACGTCTGACCTCTATTCTTACAGAAGCGTAGAACTTCAAAGCACGTCCACCAGGAGTAGTTTCAGGGTTTCCGTACATAACGCCTATCTTCTCACGTACCTGATTGATAAATATAGCCGTTGTATTGGACTTTGCGATAACAGATGTGAGCTTTCTCATAGCCTGAGACATAAGTCTTGCAAGCTGACCAACGTGAGTGTCACCCATTTCGCCGTCTATCTCAGATTTTGTTACCATTGCCGCAACCGAGTCGATAACGATACAGTCGATAGCACCGGAACGAGCCAGAGCCTCGGCTATCTCCAAAGCCTGCTCACCACTGTCAGGCTGTGATACCAGCATATTGTCGATATCAACGCCAAGTTGACCTGCATAAACAGGGTCAAGAGCATGCTCAACGTCGATAAAAGCTACCTCGCCGCCCATTTTCTGCGTTTCTGCGATAACATGAAGTGCGACCGTTGTCTTACCTGATGACTCAGGCCCGTATATCTCGATGATCCTTCCTCTCGGCACGCCGCCAATACCAAGCGCCATATCAAGAGTCATAGAGCCTGTCGGTATAGCCTCGATATCCATAGCCTTAGCCTCGCCAAGCTTCATGATCGCACCCTTGCCGAACTGCTTTTCAATATATGCTATCGCTGTGTCAAGAGCCTTTTTCTTTTCCTCTGCGTCAGTTATTTTTACTACCGTCTTAACGGCTTCTTTTTTCTTCTTGTCTATCGCCATTTTATATGACCTCCCTATCTTATCGGTGTTTTATCCGTATCTATATCATATCACACTAACTGTCCGTTTGTCTGTACAGTAACCGCAATTTATCTATCTGTACAAATTTTCGTACTATTTCTCATAAATGCCCGAAACACATCGGTAAACATCGCACAAGTCTTTCCTGCATCTCACGTTCTTAAAGCCGTGCTGTATCATCAGCCGCATTACTTCGTCCTCCTGACCGATACCGATCTCAAAGAGCATAACGCCGCCGCTTTTAAGCTTTTTCTTCCACTTGCGAACTATCTCACGATAGAAGTCCAAGCCGTCCTCACCGCCGAAAAGAGCTTCCGCAGGCTCAAAAGTGACCTCACGCTGTAAAGCGTCCATGTCCTCTGTTGTGAGATAAGGGGGATTGCACACTATAAGGTCAGCCTCAGGCATATCCTCCACAAGCTTTTCGTCTGTAACGTCACCCATGACTATCTCAGCCCCCGAGCCGTTCAGACTTATATTCTCACGGAGATACTCTGCCGCCTTTTCAGACTTCTCCACACACACTGCCCGACCGCAGTTAAGCTTCCTTTCAAGGGTGATACCAATGCACCCCGAGCCTGAACAAAGGTCTATAACAGTGATATCCTTCTTGCCTGCAAACATCTTCAAAGCCGTGTCAACGATAGTTTCCGTGTCCTGACGTGGTATCAGTACGCCCTCGCCCACCTTGAAAGGCAGACCATAAAACTCCCACTGTCCAAGGAGATACTGCAAAGGATAGCCCTCACAGCGACGTGTGACAATGTCGCTTATACGCTTTTCCTGCTCAGGAGTGATATCCTCCCCCTCAGCCACATCTTCAAACACCCATGTGACCTCGCAGACAGCGTTCTCGCCAAGACCGCTTTCTTCAAGCAGTCCCACGCATTTATCGAACAGTTCCTTTTTTACCATTTGTCATCTTCCTTATTTTCAGGTATGCAAGCCTTTAGTGCTGCGATCGCACACTCTATCTGACTTTCATCAGGCTCACTTGTAGTTATCCTCTGTATCCACAGACCCGGTGCAGAGATTATCTTAGTGAAAATATTGTCATATCTTCCTGCAAGCCTTATAAGCTCGTAAGCAATGCCCGTAACGATAGGCAGAAGCGCTATCTTTATAACAACTCTCAGCAAAATGCTTGCCCATGATACTCTGAATATTGTGTTTACAAAAATGCTTATGAACAGCACAAGGAAAATAAAGCTCGTTCCGCAACGAGGGTGAAAACGTGTGTATTTCTTCACATTCTCAACCGTCAGCTCTTCTTCATGCTCATAGCAAGCGATAGTCTTGTGTTCAGCACCGTGATACTCATACGTCCGCCTGATATCCTTAGTAAGAGCAGTCAAAGCCGTGTAGCCAATGAAAATAGCTATCTTCAGTATTCCCTCGATAAGATTCTTTCCAAAAGCCGACAGGTCAATGAACTTGCTTATGAATTTAGACACCAGCGACGGCAGATACATAAATAGCAATATCGCCAGACCCACACCCAGCACCATAGATATCGCCGTGATAATAGGTCCGAGCTTGTCCCCAAGCTTATCGTCCAGCCACTGTTCAAACTTGGTCTGCTCCTCCTCATCGTCCTCCGTCATCTGCTTCTCGGCCGACCTTGTAAGGCACTTGTAGCCGTCTATAAGAGAAGTAAGGAAGCTGAAAATGCCCCTCACAAAAGGCGTTTTCCTGTACCAAGGCGTATCTTTTCCGCCTTTTATAGCCCACTCCTCCAGGTCTATGGTGCCGTCAGGCAGGCGGCAAGCCATAGCCGCCTTGTGGATGCCACGCATCATAACGCCCTCGATAACAGCCTGTCCACCGATCTTTGACTTGAATTTTTCCTTGCTTTGTGCTTTACTGCTCATTTTCTTTCCTTTCAAGGCGGTGTGTGCGTCTACTGCACGTTGTCGTTGTTTTCGATAGGCTCAGAAGAAATAAGCTCCACGTCTACAGTTGCCTGATTGTCAGGCTTTTTCTTCTGCTCGATACAAGGGAGCGTTATCATCACTGTTGTACCTACTCCCTGCTCACTGTTTATCTCCAGCGTACCGCCATGCCGCTGAATGATCTCGTCTGCCACCGCAAGACCTATTCCTGAACCACGTCTTGTATGGTTCGCCTTAAAGAATTTCGTCTTGACCTTTGGCAGGTCTTCCTTTGATATACCCATACCCGTGTCGGAAATGGAAATACATACCTCATTGTCCTCCTCATAAGCCTCCACCGATACAGTGTCGCCCTTGTTGGAGTATTTGATAGCGTTGTCCACAATATTTATGAACACCTGACGAAGCCTGTTCTTGTCGCCGTAAACAAACGGCAGCATTTTCGGCTCGTAGTAATTGAGTGTTATACCAAGCGCCTTGGCCCTCTCCTGATAGATAAGCACAGTTTCCCCAAGCTCCGCAAGAATATCTATAGTATCCATAATAAGCGTGAGTCTGTTGTCCTGTATCCTCGAAAAGTCAAGAAGCTCCTCGACCATTTGCGAAAGCCTCTCCGTCTCACTTGTGATGACCCTCATACCCTTCTTGAAGGTTTCCTTGTCCTCATACATACTGGTAACAGTTTCCGTCCAGCCCCTTATAGCGGTAAGCGGAGTTCTCAGCTCATGAGATACAGAGGATATGAACTCGTTCTTCATCTGTTCTGTATTAGAAAGCTCCTGCGCCATGTAGTTGATAGAGTCGCAAAGCTCGCCAAGCTCGTCATTTCGTTTCTTTTCAAGACGTTCGCTGAAATCTCCCGTAGCATACCGCCTTGTTATGCTGTTTATGCTTCTTATAGGCAAAACAATAGATTTGATAAAAAACATTCCCGAGAAAAACATGAGCATTATGACAGCCACAACGATAGCCGTGATTATCATAGACATAATAAAGATCTGATGGTCGATATTTTTCATGGAAGACAACATTCTCAGCGCCTCATATTCGCTCCCCTTCGGAGATATGACCGACGTTATCGCCATGACCTTTTCCCCTGTTGACAGCTCATATATCTGTGTGCCTATTCCCGTGTCGGACTTCTTTGCGTCCTCATAATCGGCCATGTTGTCATTCTCCGAGGGAGAGAAGCCTGATGATGTAACATCGACCTCACCGTCGGTCTTGATAGCCATAAGCTCTATCTTGTCTTTCTCGTCATAGCTTTCCACAAGGGAGCGTATCTGAGAATTATAGTTAGTCTGCTCGTCACCTGAAGCGTTCACTACCGCCGTGGTGACTATCTTCATTTTAGATGTAAGATACTGCCTTGTGGAGCTGTAGTAATAATTCCTCACCGCCACTATAAGCAGTATTTCAAGCACCACAAGTATTCCCACGACCACCCCGAGATTGTTCCTCAGCCAGTGCTGTGTGATACTGAGTCTGCCGCTTTTTCTTTTTTTTCCGCTCAACTGATAAAAACTCCGTTCATCATGTTTTCACAGCTCAGTTAGAGCCGCCTGCCCACTTGTAGCCAAAGCCCCATATAGTAAGGATATACTTAGGATTAGAAGGCTCGTCCTCTATCTTCATTCTTATTCTTCTGATATTCACGTCCACTATCTTATCGTCGCCGTAATAGCTCTCGCCCCATATGTGATTGAGTATACTTGAACGGTCAAGTGCAGTGTTCTGATTTTTGAAGAAATACTCCATTATCTGATACTCCACCTGTGTAAGGTCTATCTGCTCACCGTTCTTGAAAACAGTTCTGCTCTTAAGATTAAGCGTAAATGGACCTGAAACTATCTGTGAAGCCTCCTCAGGCTTAGAGCCTGAACGATTTACACGCCTGCAAACAGCGTCAACTCTTGCAATAAGTTCAGAAATAGAGAACGGCTTTGTGATATAATCGTCAGCACCGCTCATAAGGCATGATATCTTATCCATTTCCTGTGATTTTGCCGAAAGCATGATAATGCCGATAGTGTTGCTTTTCTCTCTTATCTTCTTGCACACCTGCATTCCGTCGATGCCGGGCATCATAATATCAAGCAGAGCAACGTCAAAGCCGCCGTCCTTTTCGTCATAGGCTTTGAGAGCGTCCTCTCCGCAGTTTACGTCAACTACCTCGTAACCGCTTCTTACAAGGTTTATGACCACAAATTCTCTAATTGAATCTTCGTCCTCGCAAACCAAAACTCTTTTCATTACATTTACTCCTCTCCAAGATCAGTTTATTATGTAAAAATTATTCTGAATTTCGTCAATAGTCGGTATGAGCTTTTCACGCCTGTCAAGAGGAAGCTTCACAAAATAATCAAGCTGACCCTTGCTGTCGATAAGCTCATATCCGTCAGAGATATGATCCTCCGAATCATTCTTTGAAGACACAGCGATACGCATTATCTCCTCGTTGCTCTCGTTTATATCTCCCGTGTATTTATAGAAAACAAGCTCGTTTGTGTCGCTGTCCTTTTTCACCGTAACAGAACTGTTCCAGCGTTTTGGGAACGTTACAAAATATCCGTCAGATATGGCATAATAGCCTGTGTATTTTGTTTTCAGATCATAAAAATCCTCGTAAACGCTCCATGTAGTCATATAGAGCATTTCGTCTGCCACAGCGTTTTCATAACCCACCATAGGCGAAGTTGACGGTATCTCCACATCACCGTCGCCGTCCATGTCCTCACTGTAGTAGCCCGCTGGTCTTGTGCATAAAGGCAGCAGCTTTTCGCTTCTAAGCTGCATAGGATTTTGAAGTCCCGAATATCTGTAGTATATTATCTCCGTCTGCAATTTTCCGTCAGCAGTCAGTCCGTCAATAAAAATAGCACGCCTGCCGCTGTCAAGCATTCCCGTCTTTGATGACACATAAGAAGTCACATTATCGCACATATCAACGTTCTCGCCGCGGGTTATCTCATTGTTTTTCATGTTGAGCATAGAAGCCTTTGCCGTCACCGCACCTGTATCATTATTGGTGCTTCTCTGAATGGTGATAAGCTCTATATAACCATCATTGTTTATATCCAAAGGCTCCAGCACCGAATAAGTATCAAGCGCCACACGCTTGAAATCTCCGTCGGTATAGCTGTATATCTCCATGGTCTTTTCATCATTAGTAAGATTTTGATATCCCACAAAAACGTCCGTCTGGTTATTACTTCCCATAGGCGAGATAATGACCTGATCTATGTCAGTGCCTGCGCCTGCAAGCTCTTTCACAGAATACCACTTGCCTTTCTCGTCCTTGTCGAGAATGTTCACCCTCAAGCCGTCCTCCTCAGATCCGTTTGAAGTGTACTCATAGAAGACCATAGCCTCGTCCGTAGGCTCATCGTCGATATTTGCGATAACATAAGCCGAGCGGTATTCACCGTTTTTAGGATATTTCAGAGTTATATTGCTGCCCACGCTCTCGATAAGCGCCTGATGTATCTCGCTTTGCTCAGAGGTAAGCTTCGGGGCGTTTATAAGTCCCTCAACAGAAAAATTCAGTGCCGAACAGCCTGTCATAGTAAGACACGAAAGACAAACAGCAGCCAATTTAAGATTTTTCAAGCGATCCCTCCTGATACACCAAACAAAAAATAGAACCGGGCATATACCCGATTCTATTATATCATATACACAAAAATATTTCAAGCCTTTTTCCGCCCATTAGGAACAGGTAAAAAATTATTTTGCTTATCTTTCGTCCAATGGGATATACTTCTTCTCACCTGAGATAGCCTTGTATGCAGGACGGATTATCCTCTTGCCTGTTACAAGCTCTTCAAATCTGTGTGCACACCAGCCTGCCATTCTTGAAACGGCAAACATAGGAGTATAAAGATCCTCAGGAATACCCAGCATACTGTAAACAAAGCCCGAGTACATATCAACATTAGCGCACATTGCCTTGTCACTGCCCTTGACCTTCTTGAACAGCTCAGGAGTAAGTCTTTCCACCGCTTCAAGAAGCTTGTATTCTCTCTCAAACTCAGTGTTCTCAGCCATTTTCTTGGCATTCTCTCTGAGTATGACAGCTCTAGGGTCAGACAATGTGTAAACAGCGTGACCCATGCCATAAACAAGACCAGTGTGGTCAAAAGCTTCCTTGTTGAGTATCTTTGTGAGGAAATCAGCGATCTCGCCCTCGTCCTCCCAGTTCTGAACGTTGTCCTTTATGCACTGGTGCATTGCCGCCACTTTCAGGTTAGCGCCACCATGACGTGGACCTTTCAGCGAACCGATAGCCGCAGAGTATGCAGAATAAGGATCCGTTCCGGAAGATGTAAGCACACGGCAGGCAAAAGTCGAGTTATTTCCTCCGCCATGTTCAGCGTGGAGCATAAGAAGCAGATCAAGTATCTTAGCCTCTTCCTCAGTGAACTGTCTGTCCGGACGCAGTGCCGACAGTATCATCTCCGCAGTAGAATGTGTAGGTATCAGAGGGTGCATGAACAAGCTTTCACCGTCATAACAGCGCTTCTTTACCTGATAAGCCGAAACCATGATGTTAGGCAATTTAGAGATTATAGAGATAGCCGTAGCCATTTCATACTCAGGAGAACGGTTCTCAGGATTATCGTCATAAGAGTAAAGAGCCAGAATTGCTCTCGCCATCTTATTCATGATGTTCTTTGACGGAGCTTTAAGTATCATGTCCTCAAAGAAGTTGTCAGGGAGAGGTCTGTTTTCAGCCATCATTTCTCTGAACGCATCAAGCTCCACCCTGTTAGGCAGATCGCCCATGAGCAGCAGATACACTATCTCCTCATAGCCGAAACGTCCCTCTTTCTGAGCGTTGGACACCAGATCATTGATGTTGTATCCACGGAAGATAAGCTGACCTTGAATAGGAGATTTCTCACCCTCGTTTACCACATATCCGTGTACGTTACAGATATTAGTAAGACCTGCCATAACACCTGTACCGTCAGAGTTTCTCAAGCCTCTTTTTACCACATATCTGTCATAAAGCTTAGGGTCAATAGTATTGTTTGCTATAAACTGTTCGCATAAAAGCGACCTTGCTGCATTATTTATCATTGAATAGATCATCTCACTTTCAAGTATATTATAAATATAAGTTATATTATACACCTTTTTCAGATTTTTGTCAAGTATTAAGATAACCTGTCAAATTAAAACCGCATATCTCCGCCATTGAAAAATTTGCAGTACAAAAATTCGCCCTGTATGAATATTTGCTACACTGCATGAATATAATATAGTACCCCAAAAAAGAAAGGACAAACCATATGAAAGACCTGATACAGATAATGGCAGTATTTGCTGTTATCCTTATAATAATACCGACCATAGTATTTCTTCGTCCAAACGAGTCCGCATCGAAACCTGCATTTGCAGAAAAAGAAAAAATAGCCGTATATTTCACCGAAAGCGGCAAGACCGAAGACTTCACCCTTGAAGAATATATGATAGGCTCAGTGCTTGCACAAATGCCTGCGGACTTTGACGAAGAAGCCCTGAAAGCGCAAGCCGTCCTCGCCCATACCTACATATGCCGCCGACAGCTCTCCGAAGCCCAGTCGCCTACTCCCGCCTTAAAAGGCGCACTCATCAGCGATGACAGCACCCTCTACCAAAGCTTTTTTACCGAAAAGGCAGCCAAAGAATACTACGGCAGCGACTATGAAAAAGCCTACAAAAAAGTTAGATCTGCCGTCAACGCCGTCAAAGACGATATCCTCACCTATGAAGGCGAACCCATAATCGTCGCCTTCCACTCCGCCTCAAGCGGTCATACCCAATCCGCCAAAAACGCATGGGGAGAGGATATCCCATATCTTCTGTCAGTAGACAGCTCCGCTGATAAAGACCTTGTCACCACAGAATGTACCCAGACGCTCACCGCCAAGGAATTTCAAGACAAGCTTCTTGACCGCTTCCCCGATATTAATTTCACTCCCCTCGCCAATGCTGATAGTTGGCTCAAAACAAAAACAGACGGCACAGGTTATGTAACGAGCCTGACCGTCTGTGGTTATGATATACAGCCCAACACCTTCTGCGATATCCTTGATATCTCCTCGCCATGTTTCGAGTTCACCTTTGCCAACACAAAATTCACTTTCACCTCTCACGGCTTCGGACACCTCGTAGGAATGAGCCAGTATGGTGCAAACGCCATGGCAGAAAAAGGCTCAGACTACAGAGCCATTTTGACCCACTATTTCACAGATACAAAACTGCAAAAATCTACTGAGCTGGCACAACTGCAATAAACACAAGGTCGCTGTCGCCGTCATTGATAAAGCTATGCTCATGACCTTCGGGGCAGTAATGGAAATCTCCTGCCGACAGTCTTTCCTCACCGCCGTCATAAAGCATTTTGCCACTGCCCTCAAGAACATATATCATCTCGCAGTTGCCCTCATGTCTGTGCAGACCGATAGAAGCCCCCGGCACGAGCCTGCCTTTCATCATCTTGTTCTTTCCGTCAGAATAAGCCCTGCTTGCAAAGCTTTTCTCGCCGCCCTTGAAATTCGGTGCAAGGCACTCTTTAATATCATCAAAAACTATACGCATAAAAAACACCTCCGCAGTTTATAGATCAATTATACCACTACCTCGATAAAAAAGCAATAAAAAAAGACCCGTCCCGAAAGACAGGTCTTTAATTATTCTAAGTAAGAATTATCTGAATTACAGATTACTTTCTCTTCTTAGTAGCAACTACAGCAGCACCAGCAAGTGCAACACCTACAGCAGCAAGAGCAGCAGCGCCTGTGCTTGGGTTTGTGTTAGATGCGTTGTTAGCAGCCTTAGAAGATGTAGCAGCAGAGTTAGTCTTAGAGTCTGAAGAATCTGTAAGAATAACCTTTGACTCGTCAGAATCTGTTGAATCAGCTGTTGACTCAGAAGAATCTGCTGGCTCAGCATCACTCTTGTTGAGAACTACAACCTTCTTAACAGCCATCTTAACAGCAGGATCTTCGCCGTCTGTACCAGCGAGGTCTGTAGCAATGTCAAAGAACATATTATTTGCGTCCATTTCAAGAGCTGAAGGGAACTTAACGATAAATGTGTATGTGCCGTCAGCGTTTACTGTAACAGCAGGGTTGTTATCAGAAGCTTCCCAATAACCAATACCGTTCTCAATACCATTTGTGAAGCATGGATAAGCTGTGAAAGCGTCAGTTACATTTGAGATATCAACTGTAACAGCAATAGCGTCAGCACCTGCAAATACGCTCCAATCATCAACAAGGTTGAAATCAGCCTTGTGTGCATCGTCACACCATGGGTGCTTAATGTTGATTCTTACCTTATTACCGTCAGATGTAGACTTACCCTCACCGTTAAGTGTAACCTCAGTCTGCTTCTTGTATTCGCTAAGGTCAACAGTGTTTCCGCCCTGTGCCTTGTCAGACTCTACAACAAGGATAGGATTGCCGTCCTTGTCAAGAAGTGTGAACGCATTGAATGTGAAGTCCTTTGTAGACCAGTTCTGGAGCCATACCTGAGCATATGTATCTGTATCAGCAAATACAGGATCTGTTCCCTTCAGAACAAAATCATAAGAACCGTCAGCAGCCTTAACGCCTGTTACGTCCTTAGCACCCTCCTGGAATGACCACTCTTTTGAAGCCCAACCAGTTGACTCAGAGTTGTAACCAAGTCCACCGCCTATCCAGTCTCCAGCCTCGATCTTTGCAGCTGAGTCTGCACCAACTGTTACATTAACATCAATACCGCAAACATCTGCAAGCTTAACGTTTGTTCCTGTAAGAACACCTGTCTTTGTAACAACACCGTCATCGTCCTTCTCATCAATGAGAGAAACAGTACCTCCAGTGAGGTCTGCCTTAACAGTAGCTGTTTCATCAGCAAATGCTGCGAGTGACATCATTGATGCAGCAAGAGCAGCAGCTGACATACCAGCGAGAATCTTAGAGATTTTCATTTGTTTTTCCTCCATCTTTGTTAATAATTTTTAGATACATATTGAGCGATATCTCCTCAACATACATCTTGACTATATTGTAACACACATTTACAAGTATTTCAATAAACGTTTTTCACAAATTAACCACATATCTTTAGCCATTTTTCACAAATCTGTATATTATTTTTGCTATATATCACCAGATATATTACCACAGTATGTACAAGCATTCTACATAACATTAATATTTTTATATTTATTCAGATTTTTATGTAATCGTATTCAGTCTTTCATGCTCTCTTTTTGAAAAGATACAACCGCAATAATCCTGCCTGTAAAGCCCATATTCTGCTGAAAGCTGAATGGAACGCTTGTAGCCCTCACGCTTTTTGAAATCCGCAGGAAGTGCCTTTACATCATATATCTCCCCAAGCTCCTCCGATATCTCGTTGAGTTTCTGAGCATTCTTGTATGGTGAAATAGACAGCGTTGTGGTAAAATAATCTGTGCCAAGCTCCCTGGCAAGCTGAGCCGTCCGTTCAAGCCTGAGCCTGTAACATCGAAAGCATCTCTCCCCGCCCTCAGGTATATCCTCAAAGCCCTTAACAGCCTGAAAAAACTCACCCTCGTCATACCCACGCTCCACGAACGTAACAGGATTTTTCATAGGCATTTGTGCAATAAGCCTTTGAAGCTCCGCCACACGCTTATCGTACTCCTCACGGGGATAAATGTTCGGATTGTAGTAAAACACCGTTATCTTAAAATACTGCGACAGATATTCAAGCACATAAGAAGAACACGGCGCACAACAGCTATGCAAAAGCAAAGTCGGCACTTCGCCCTTTTCCTCGTGTTTTTTTATAATGCCCTCCAGCATTTTCTGATAATTTACTTTCTGCATTCCTGCCGCTCCCTTTTCGCAAAAAAAATCGTACCTGACACACTCCCGTAGGGGCCGGCGTCCTAGACAGCCCATTCCCATTGTCTTTGCACCCCTACAGTATCATACTATATTATATAGTATAGCACATTTCCGAAAATTCCGCAACAGGTCAGATCTTCACCTTGAACTTATTTGCACAGTTAGGGCATTTCACAGTATGTTCACCCTTTACCTTTGGAAGCCTTAACGTCTTTTTGCATACACCGCACTTTATATAAACATGGGTCTTTCTGTCAGCGAACTTTCTCTTCCAGAATGAAAATTTCCTGCCAATTCCCCCGAAAGCCCTCTCAAACTTCATGTTCTCCTCGTATCGCTTCTGGCAGTTTCTCGACATCGCCCTCACCACCGCCAGCACCAGCACAGCGTATACCATAAGCTGTAAAATAAGCGACCTTACAAACAAATTCGCCGCACTAAGCACCACAGCCACACCGCAAATGCCGTAAAAAAGCTTGTCTATACCATATCTGCCCTGAAAAAATCTCGCTACCTTATACATAAATCCGTTCATAAGCTTTTACCTCTTTCCTTTTTTATATTATAAATAGTACACCCGAAATTTAAACTGACTATTAACTTTTATCAAATTTCACCTACCTTTCACAAAACTTTCAGCGTTCACCCTCAAACAACGAACGGCATATACTGAAGTGTATTCGTAAAAGCGTATACGGACAAGTACAGCATAAAGGAGCAACAAAAATGAAAAAGAGTCTTATAGCCATGACTTCCATAACCTATGCAATGAAAGCAAAAAACTTGCTGAACGGTTTAAAATACTATTGTGAGATACAGAGAACGCCCAAAAACCTCGGAACAGGCTGCGGCTACTCCATATCAGTCACCGCCCCCGCCGAGGAGATAACCGCAATACTTGATAACGAACGCATACCACATAAGGGTATCATATCATAGCAAAAGAGGTGAGAAAAATAAACACCCGAAGCATAATAAACTTTGACAATTCCGCCACTACCTACCCAAAGCCCCCTGCCGTGGCAAAAGCCGTCGCTCAGGCAGTGGAACGCTATGGCGGCAACCCGGGCAGAAGCGGTCACAAGCTTTCCATGCGAGTGTCTGAAAAAATATTCACCGTCAGACAGCAGGCGGCAGAAATGTTTGGTGCGCAGACCGAAAACGTGGCTTTCACCGCCAACTGTACCCACGCCCTTAACATGGCGATAAAAGGCATCATGCAGTACGGTGGCCATATGATAATCTCAGACCACGAGCATAACGCAGTAGCAAGACCCGTCTATGCCCTTTCAAAAACAAGGGGCGTAAAATATTCTATTGCCCGAACAGGTGAAACAGACAGCGAAACAGTAGAAAACTTCCGCCGCCTTATCACCCCCGAAACTAAGTGTATCTGCTGTACAGTGGCTTCAAACGTCACAGGCAGGCTCATGCCATACCGTGAATTAGCCGCCCTTTGCAAAGCCAACGGCATATGCTTTATAGCCGACGGCGCACAAGCCTGCGGTCTTGTGGAGCTTTCCCTCTCAGACGGCTTCAACTTTCTCTGTGCCGCAGGTCACAAAGCCCTCTACGGACCAACAGGCACAGGGCTTCTTATTTCAGACGGCGAATATTCTCTGTCTACCATAATCGAGGGCGGCACAGGTGCGACCTCCGCACTTCTTGAACAGACTCCTTTCCTCCCCGAAAAGCTTGAAAGCGGCACAATCAACACAGTGGGCATAATCGGTCTTGGGGAGGGACTAATGTTCGTCCGCCAAAAGACCCCTGCCGTAATAAAAGCCCACGAAGAAAAACTCTGCAAACAGCTCTGCGAACAGCTTTCAGACATAGACAAAATAAAGTTCTATGAAGCAGACCAAAAGAAAGTCCCCATACTTTCATTTAACATCGGTGATATCCCTTCCGCTGAGATCGCCTCCTATCTCAGCGAAAAAGGCTTCGCCCTCCGTGGAGGACTTCAGTGTGCCGCCGTCACCCATACCACCCTCGGCACAATAGAGCAAGGAACAGTGCGTTTCTCACCCTCTGCATTCAGTACCCCTCAGCAGGTAACAGCACTTTCACGAACGATAAAAATATTTGCCGCAAATAACTAAGCATAAGTGGCAGGTCTGATGTAAAATATCACGTCCTGCCGCTCATTCTATTGCAAAAAGCACCTTTAGGTGCTATAATAAAGCATAAGCAAACAATTTTTCACGAAAGAAAGTGGTATTATGTGGTTCGTGTTTGCGCTTCTCTCCGCTGTTTTCGCAGCGCTCACCTCTGTCCTTGCAAAGGTCGGCATTGAAGGAGTAAACTCAAATCTTGCCACCGCACTGCGCACCTGCGTTGTGCTTGCTATGGCATGGCTCATGGTGTTCATCACTCACGCACAAAGCGGCATAGGCTCTATTGGCAGAAAAAGCTGGGTATTCCTTATCCTTTCAGGACTTGCAACAGGCGCTTCGTGGCTATGCTATTATAAGGCTATCCAGATGGGCAGCGTTTCAAAAGTCGCCCCCATAGACAAGCTCAGCGTTGTCATCACCCTTATCCTTGCAGTGATATTTCTCCACGAGGACTTCACAGTAAAATCAGCCATAGGTGCGGTGCTTATCACTGCAGGCACAGTATTAATGGTACTATAAGGAGAACGCTATGACAATAAGAACAGTTACCGAGAAGGACGCTCACGAGCTTCTTGAAATATACCGTCCCTATGTTGAAGACACCGCCATAACATTCGAGTATGACGTCCCAACAGTGAGGAGTTTTCCGACCGGATCCGCCGCATATCCGCAAATTATCCCTACATAGCCGCAGTAGAAAACGGCAAAATAGCAGGCTACGCCTATGCAGGCGTATTCAAAAACAGAGCCGCCTATGATTGGTCGGTCGAAGTCACAGTTTATGTAAAAAAAGGGCTTCACCGCAAAGGCATAGGTGCAAAACTCTACTCCGCCCTTGAAAAGCTCCTTGCGGCACAGCATATAACAAACCTCTACGCCTGCGTCGCATATCCCGAAAAAGAAGACGAGTATCTCACCTTTGACAGCGTGAAGTTCCATGAAAAAATGGGCTATACCATAACAGGTACGTTCCATAGATGTGCCTTTAAGTTCAACAAGTGCTATCATATGGTTTGGCTTGAAAAAATACTCACCCAGACCGATATCACCCCTCTGCCCGTTATCCCGTTTTCCAAACTCGATAAAGCCTTAATTAACAAAATAGTTCTTGAATAAAGGCAGAAAATATGGTAAAATAATATCATTCTGTCTGTTAAGGAGCGTAAAAATGGATCTTCAGGAATTAAGAAATGAAATAAACGATATAGACAGCCAGCTTCAGGAGCTTTTCAATAAGCGTATGCAGATAAGCTTCAAGGTGGCTGAGTATAAGATAGCAAACAATATGCCTGTTTTTCAGAGCAAGCGTGAAAACGAGATACTTGACCATGTAACAGAAAGCTCACCAAAGGGCTTGGAAAGTGCGTCAAGAGTGTTCTTCCAAAACATCATGGATATTTCAAAGTGCCGTCAGTACCAGGAGTTTTTTGCAGACTCAGATAAGATAGAGTACAAAAAGTTGGACTTGACAGGTCATAAAAAAGTTGCCGTACCGGGTACCACAGGCTCATATTCACATATAGCCTGCAAGCAAATATTCAGCGACTTTGAGCCAATGTTCTTTGAAGATTTTGAGGACGTTTTTTCATCAGTTGAAAACGGCTCAGCGGATTTCGGCATACTTCCCATAGCAAATTCCACCGCAGGCTCGGTCGGTCAGACCTATGAGCTTATGAAAAAGCATGACTTCAAGATATGCGCAGCAACTAAGGTAAAGATCTCCCACTGTCTTGCCGTAAAAAAAGGCACACGCTTTGGGGATATCAAAATAATCTATTCCCACGAGCAGGCGCTCAGCCAGTGTTCTGAGTTTCTTTCTCAGAACGGACTTAAAAGCCATAAATACGCAAATACTGCCCTTGCGGCGTGCTACATAAAAGAAAGCAATGAACCGTATGCCGCTATCTGCTCAGAAGCCTGCGCACAGCAGAACGATCTTGAGATACTCAGGCATAATATAGCCAACGCCGCCGAGAATTACACAAAATTTATTCTCATTTCAAAGGAAACTCTCTGCTCGGAAAATGCTGATATCGTGTCAGTGTCCTTGGCACTGCCGCATACCTCATCTGCACTATACAGACTTCTCACCAAGTTCTCCGTGGCAGGCCTTAACCTTTCCATGATAGAGAGCCGTCCTATCGCCAACACCGATTTTGACGTTGTTTTCTATCTCGATTTTGAGGGAGCAATAACCTCTCCGGACGTGGCAAAGCTCATAAGCGAGCTTAATTCAGAACTTTCATATTTCAAATTTTTAGGCAACTACGAGGAAATATAGCAGTACAATTTTTAGGACAGGAGGAACAAAAAAATGCGTATAGGACACGGCTATGACGTTCACAGGCTCACCGAGGGCAGAAAGCTCATTCTCGGCGGCGTGGATATTCCATATGAAAAGGGACTTTTAGGACATTCCGATGCAGACGTCCTTGCCCACGCCATAATGGATTCCATACTTGGTGCATTGGCACTGGGCGATATCGGCAAGCTTTTCCCCGATAACGACCCCAACTATGAGGGTGCAGACAGTATGAAGCTCATGGAAAAAGTCATAAGCGTTATGACCGAAAAAGGCTGGAAAATAGGCAATATAGACTCCACCATCTGCGCACAGAAGCCAAAGCTTGCCCCATATATCACCTCCATGCGGGAGCGTATAGCAGAAGCCTGCGGCTGCGATATTTCACAAATATCAGTTAAAGCGACCACCGAAGAAAAACTAGGCTTCACAGGCATGGAACTAGGCATATCCGCCACAGCGGTCTGCCTGCTTGAAAAAATTTGATACAAAACCAAAAGGACTGCTGTCTTAAACCACAGCAGTCCTTTTTATTGCTATTTTGCCTTATGCGCAACTCCGTCATTGTTAATGTTATATCCGTCAACAGTAGTGTTTATGAGCATCATGCCATAATCATTGAAATAATATCGCTTTCCGCCTATCTTCTTCCAACCTGTCACAACAGTGCCGTTCTTGTTGTTGTAGAACTTCTGCCCACGCCAGCTTACCCAGCCGGACTTTAGATATCCGTCCTCACCGAAGTTGTAATACTTGTCGTCAATGTATACAGGACCTCTCAACGCAACACCATTCTGCAGGAAATATTTCTTTCCGTCAATAGTCGTCCATTCATTCTGCAAAACATGATCGCTGTCAAAATAAAACTCCGTTCCGTCTATTTCTCTCCAGCCTGAAACTGCCTTGCCATCGCCGTCAAAATAATAGGTCTTGTCGCCGGCTGTTACCCACTTGTCTTTCTGAGCGCCGTTCTTGTCAATGTAGTAAAGCCCTGAATCATCACTGAACAGCCCCTTTGAAAGCTTGCCGTCATTGTCAAAATGATACAGCTTGTCTTCAATAGTGTGCCAACCTGTAAGTGCAGCCTCGTCCTCACCAATATAGTAGGTTTCTCCCTTTGAAGTAACAAACTCCGACTTAGCCCAAGAGCCGTCCTCTTTCTTGAACTTCCATTCAGCGTCTATCTTAACGATCCCGTCTGCAAGCACGCCCTCGTTTGAGAAGGTGTATTTCTTGTCCCCGTCCTCCTCAAATTCGCCAACAGCCGCCGCACCTGTCAAACCAAAATAATATCTCTTTCCGTCAATGGTCTTCCAGCCCGTAGCTTTCTTACCCGTCTCCTCATCGAAGTAGAAGTAATAACCGTTTATTTTATGAAATCCAGTGCAAAGAGTGTGATCAGAGTAGAAATAATACTGATAGAACACCGCCCCTCCGAACTTCTCATAAACCTTTCTGTCATAAGCATTGAATGTCTTTTCGCCGAATTTGTCCGCAAGCTCCTCAAGCTTTTGGGTCTCTTTTTCGTCAGGCTTCTCGTCCTTTTTGTAATCGTCCTTCTCAAACTTCACAAGCTTTGAAACATTGGATTTGAACTCTTTTATTTTCTTTTTCTCATCATCAGTGTACTGATCCGTATTTGTCCAACCTGTCGCTGCCACATGGGTCTTTTTATCAAAATAGTAAGTATCTTCGTCAATATCCTCCCAGCCGTCAGCCACAACGCCGCCTCTGCCGAAGTAATAAACATTTCCGCCTATCTCGTTCCAGCCGGATAGGAGCCTATTTTTCTTATCAAAGTAATAATACTTGTCCTTGATCTTGGTAAAGCCCTTGCCTGCCGAGCCGTCGCCCTTGAAATAATACTTCTCAGGCGGTTCTTCATACCAGCCTTTAGTCATTTTACCGTCACCGGCAAAATGATATCTGTTCTTGTCAATTGTTATCCAGCCCTTGACCATTTCACAGCTATCATTGAAATAATAGCTCTCACCGTCTATCTCCGCAAAGCCCTGAGCGCAAGCCCCTGTAGCTTCATCAGAATAATAATACTTCTTTTCAAGCTCCATCCAGCCCTTGTGAACAGCACCGCTCTCAGAAAAATAATACTTCTTTCCGTCAATGTCCTGCCAGCCTGTGGCCATGTGACCGTCGTCATCATCAAAATAGTATATCTTGTCCTCTATCTCAACAAAGCCCTTAGCCATCTCACCGCTCTTGAGAAAATAATACTGAACATTGTTTATCTTTGCCCAGCCTGTCACACGCTTGCCGCTCTCGTCATAGTAATAACCGCCGTCGCTGTCAAAACCCGTGTCAGGGAAGCCGTGATCGTCAAAGTAGTATTCACCGCCGTTTATCTCGCAAAGACCCGTCCTGAAAATGCCCGACTCCTCAGAGAAATAGTATTCCTCTCCCTTTATTTTCAATTTTCCACGCTGAACAACGCCGTCTTTGACATAGTAAGTGTCCCCACGATACTTATGCCAGCCGTCAGCCATAGCGTTTCCCTTGTCGTCAAAAAGATAGCAGGTGTTGTCTATTATCTGATAGCCAAGCGCCTTTTCTCCCGTCTCCTTGACAATATAATAAGTCGAGCCGTCATGGGTGTGCCAGCCCGAAGCATAATAAGCGCCGTAGTATAAATATCCCCCAAAGCCTGCTCCCATAACTATAGTGCAGGCAGCAGCCGCAGCGATCATTTTTTTCTTATCGCTTTTCAGCACCTCATTATATCTGTTGCAAAAATCATTGCCCTCATTGCTGTTTATACTCATAAAGATCCTTCCTGAATTTACACAGTTCTAGTTAGTACAATTATATCACAACAAAATAATAATTTCAATACCGCCGCCCCAATTTTCACATCCCTCACACATAAAAAGCTGTACAGTCCAAATAACTGTACAGCCCGATCTGTCGCAAAAGTATCAAACCAACGGGCGACCTCAGGTCGCCCCTACATACGAATAACGCATTTACGCAAATTGTAGGGGCGAACATCGTTCGCCCCCACAGCATCAAATTTTACCCAACATCATGGCTCACCGAATCAGCCTCAGCGATAAGCCCCATTATCTCCCCTATCATCTCCTGCGGCAGCTCGTATCTTTTAGTTTCGCCGTCCTCATCGGTGAAAGAGAAATTGTGAACTTCCCTGCCGTCAGCGTCTCCCCATGAGTATTGTGAAATATCTATTATGCATATAGAATCATGTGCCTTGCCGGCCTCTACTTTTTCAGTAGAAATGCCGTAAGCGTCTGCACCGCCATATTCCAATCCCTCAATATAAGGATAATCCTCACAAACCGCCTTAGCCTTGTCTATCCACTGGTCTATAAGTTCTATAGTTTCTGGGTTCGATATCTCATTAGGCTCTTGACCATACCAGTGATAAATATAATATGGCTGAACGTCACTTTCCACAGCAGATTCACCGCTCGGATAACTATCTCCCACAGAACCGACCTTCAAGTTGCATATCATGATATCCTGAACATTGTTGTAATCAACAGGCGATTGTGCCGTGTCATAATACGCCGTATATGTTCCGTCATCATTGTCCATGATACCAAAGATCGTGTGAACAAAAGCAATGTCGCTGCCGTCCGAACCCGTCAGCTTAACAGGCTCATAGTTCTTGTCCGGGTCATAATCCTTAAACCAAGACTTTCTGTCAGCCTCATCAAATAGTATGACATCAGGGTCAAGTGCCTTTCTCAGCGTGTCAATATCCGCCTTAGAGCTAAAGGTAAAGTTCAGCCCCGATGCGTTAAAGCTGACCTCCTGTATATCCAATTCAAAAGGCTCAACACCGCAGGTGTACCAACTCGTCTTGCCATTTTCGATCGTTGTGCCTGTATACTCACCCTCGCCGTATAAGGTCAGATCAGCGGAATAATTAAGCTCATATTCCTTTTCACCAACACGAAAACTTGTGGCATAAACATCATAATGTGTATCTTCCACATATCGGTCTACCATATTGCCCTTATCATCTGTGTAAAGGAATGAACAGCTCAGAAAAGCAATAGCATGATCGCCATAGTTGTAAGCATTGCCCCACGCCGTATCATACCAATCATCTGAAAAATAATCAGGTGCGTCACGGTATGGCGAGTTAAAATCCACCGTCAGTTCTTTATCATCTGCACCCTCAAGCTCCCCGTTTTTCGGTATAAACACCACCGCCACAGTAGCAAACGGGTCATGATCTATCACTCCGGCCACACGCACATCAAAATGCTCAGTGTCATAAGCATATCCCACCGCCGTGTCAAACACCGTCAGCTGTTCACCGAGGGCACTTATGTCATAGCCCCTGTCGCTGTAAAACCTGCTGAGATAATCGTAATTTTCCTTGTATATCTCCGTCTGCTCCACCTCTGCAATAGCATTTGAACTGTCGTCTGTAGCAAGCCTCACGTCATTTGAACTTCCGTCCACCGCAGTCCCCACATCACTATCTATCCCCGACCTGAGCATAAAAGCTCCGCCGCCAATGCAAAGCACCACCACCGCAGCCACCGCCGCAAAACTTCTCTTCCTGCTGACCCTAGCCGCCTTTATCTCTTGTATCTCACTTGTCTTTTCATTAAATACATTCCGTCCTGTTTTCTCATTCATATCGTCCGCCCCCTTCAAAGCGTCAAAAATGCGTTTCTTTCCAACGTCGGAGCATTTCACAGCACTGAATTTTTCTTTTATGATATTCTCAAATTCTCTGTCAGTCATAGCTGTTCCTCCAATCGCTTTTTAAGCCTCTTTCGTCCTCTGTGAAGATATGAAAATACCGTTGACTCCCTGCACTTTAAAAGCCTCGCTATCTCAGCCCCCGAGTAGCCCTCGTAATAGTGAAGATAAATAGCCGTTTTCTCTTTTTCCGGCAGTTTTAAGATCTCCTCCATTATCCCGTCAGCCTTGTCCTCCACCATAACGTTTTCTGCCTCAGATAAGCTGACGTGTCTGCGATAAACACGCCTGAGCATACTTTTACAAACATTCTGAGCCGTCACGATGAGCCAAGCCTTTTCGTGCTCGCCGCTGTCAAATCCGCCGCCATGTTCCATGTATTTCAAAAACACCTGCTGACAAGCGTCCTCACTGTCCGCCCCGCAGCCATTCATGTATAAATAGCAAATGCGGTATACCATGTCAAAATACATCTCATAAGCCACCCCGATATTTTTCTCTTTCATCAAACCACCCCTTGCAAAGTGCCGCCAAAAGGGATAACAGCACTTTTATTTGGTTTCATATATAAAACGCATCACAGCCCCGAAACCTTGCAGCCGCCACATATTTTTTCACATCTTATAACTTTTTGTCGTAATACTCCTGCGACCCTTTAAGAAATTTCTCCGCCTGCCGCCTTGAATTAAAGCGTATCACCTTTACATGAGGGTATTTCTCAAGAAGTTTTTCAGTCCTCTCTGCATTATCATTTTCAAAGCCTGCTATAAACCTTACAAAGTCCAAATCAAATCTCTCGCTGCACCCCTCTGCCATATCAATGCGTTTCTTTCCCAATTTGCCCTTTATCAAACGTGAAAAATATCCGTATAAACAAGCTGCTGTACTGAGCCTAAATCTGAAAACGACTTGAGCCTTTTCCAAACGTTTCTCCATTGTCCTTGAATAATTTCCGTCAATTATCCAGCTATCCTTTTTAAGCACCTCGTCAAGCTGTCTGTCAAATTCATTGCGGCTGACCTCTTTCCAGCCTGCTCTCCAATTAAGCCTATCAAGGTGTGTGACTTCTATTCCTGTTATTCTCCCAAGTTCTAACGCAAAAGTTGATTTTCCCGACCCCGAGCAGCCTATTACCATTATTCTTTTCATTCTTCCTCCAATTCCTGATCTCATATAAGCAACGCAGACCTAAAGTATACCACATCTCCCCACCCCAAACAACCCCGCACCCCAAAATTTGTTACCCTGCCTAACCCCACCCCCTCCCCTTTGTCTATTCTGACAGATAAATTACTCATTTCTTACATCACAATACTTGCGTTCATACAGATAATATGTTATAATATATAATGTATATTTGTAAATCTTAAAGGAGGTTTATTTATGGATCAGCTTATAAAATTACTGAAAAACAACGCCCGTATCACAAACAGCGAGCTTGCCGTTCTTCTCGATAAGTCAGAAGAACAGGTGGCGGCGGATATCGCCAAGCTTGAAAAAGACGGCGTAATAAAGGGCTATTCCGCTATCGTTGACGAAAGTGCCTATGACCCTAATTCAGTTTTTGCTCTTATAGAACTTAAAGTCACCCCGCAGTCACAGTCAGGCTTTGACGAGATAGCAAATCAGATTGCAAGCTATGAACAGGTGGAATCTGTCCGTCTTATGTCGGGTGCATATGATATAATTGTCGCCGTGAACGGTGCAAACATCAGGGACATCTCACAGTTTGTTTCCCAAAGACTTGCAACTATCGACGCTGTCCAGTCCACCGCCACACACTTCGTGCTAAAGGTCTATAAAGACAACGGCATCATGATAAGCACAGATGATAAAGACGAAAGAGGTTTGATCTCCCCATGATAGATTATAATAAAGTGCTTTGCCCTGCCATAAAGGAAATGAAGCCCTCAGGTATCAGAAAATTTTTCGATATCGCACAGCAGCTAGAGGGCGTTATCTCCCTTGGCGTTGGCGAGCCTGACTTCAAAACTCCATGGCTCATACGTCAGGAAGCTATCTCAACTTTGGAAAAAGGCAAGACCTGCTATACCGCAAACGCAGGTCTGATCGCACTCCGTGAAGAGATAGCCAAGTATTTTCAGCGTACTATCCACACAAGCTATGACCCTAATAAGGAAATAATCGTCACTGTTGGCGGCTCTGAAGCTATCGACCTTACCATAAGATGCCTTATCCAACCCGGTGATGAAGTCCTTATAGTCGAACCGTCCTTTGTCTGTTATCATCCTATCGTCTCCCTGTGCGGCGGTGTTCCAGTGGTCATAGAAACAAAGGAAGAAAACGAGTTCCGACTTACAGCAGACGAGCTTCGTGAAAAAATAACCGACAAAACCAAGCTCCTCGTCCTGCCTTATCCTAATAACCCAACAGGTGCGATAATGCGCCATGAGGATCTCGAAGCTATCGCAAAGGTGCTTAAAGATACCAATATCATGATAGCCTCAGACGAGATATATTCCGAGCTTACATATTCAGGCAAGCATTGCTCTATCGCAGAAATAGAGGGTATGCGTGAGCGTACTATCGTCATAAACGGCTTTTCCAAAAGCTTTGCAATGACAGGCTGGCGGCTTGGCTTCCTTGGCGGACCAAAAGAGATAGTGTCCCAAATGCTCAAGCTTCATCAGTATGCTATCATGTCCTCCCCTACTGTCAGCCAGTATGCCGCTATCGTTGCCATGCACAGTTGTCAGAAGGATATAGATGCCATGCGTAACGAGTATAATATCCGCCGTCGCTTTGTGGTGGATTCTTTCAATAAGCTTGGTCTTAAATGCTTTGCACCACAAGGCGCATTCTATGTTTTCCCTTGTATCAAAAGCACAGGCATGACAAGCACCGACTTCTGCGAAAAACTTGTGTACACCAAAAAGGTAGCCGTTGTGCCGGGAGATGCTTTCGGCGAGTGCGGAGAGGGCTATGTGCGTGTCTCCTACGCCTATTCCCTTAACCACCTGAGAGAGGCTATCAAACGTATCGGAGAATTTTTAGAGGATATCAAAAATGGTAACGCGCAGTAATTTAAAAATAAAAGCCTACGGAAAAATAAATCTTGCATTGGATATCGTTGGTAAACGTGATGACGGCTACCATATGCTAAATACTGTCATGCAGTCAGTGTCCTGCTTCGACCTACTGGACTTCACACTCTCTGAGGGCGAGGGCATAGAGCTTACCTGCAAACTTGACAGTTTTCCAAAAGGCGAGGATAATATCATCACCAAAGCCTACCATGCCTTTGCCGACTTTACCCATATTGACTTCGGCTGTAAAATAACAGTGAACGTGGAGAAAAACCTCCCCTCACAAGCCGGCATGGGCGGAGGAAGTGCAGACGCCGCCGCTGCCCTTCGAGCCTTGGACTTCATGTTCGATACAAGGCTCACCGATGAACAGCTCTGCTCCATAGGCGTGGCTCTGGGTGCAGACGTGCCTTTCTGTATTACAGGCGGCACAAGGCTCTGTCAGGGCGTTGGCGAAATAATGAGCAACCTGCCCTCACCCGACTGCGCTTTCGTAATAATAAAACCCGACGTGGGTATCTCCACCCCCGAAGCTTTCAAAAAGTATGACAGCATTTCAAACCCAAAACGCTGTAGTATGGACGTCCTGCTGAGATATATCGGCGGCGGAAAGCTTTTCGGCATATGCTCAAACCTTTTCAATGTGCTGGAATATGCCGCCGACCGTGAGGAGATAGCTCATGCAGTGCATGAACTTAAAAACAGCGGAGCTCTCTCCGCACTTATGACAGGAAGCGGCTCAGCCGTTTTTGGAGTTTTCCCCGATATCGCTTCCGCACAAACAGCCGCAGAAAAGCTGTCAGGCTGGAGCTATAAGTGCGTTTGTCAGCCTGTAAAACAGGGCTGGGAATTTGTATATTAATGAGGTGAAATAATTGAGCAGAAATAAATGCAGAATTTGCGGATACCGCTTTAAAAGCGATGATGAGATAATTTGTCCAGAGTGCTTCACAGCCCGTGACGAGGATATAAGCTGTAACAGCTTTTCAGATGACCTGCACTCTCATGATCTCCGTGCCGATAACGAGCAGGACGGCTGGTTCGGTCAGTCTGAAAACGACACCTTCAAAGAAGAAAAGAACGATTTCGTTTCCGAGGAACGTAAAGAGGAAGCAAGGGACGAGAATTTCCAAAGCACCTATACCCCACCTAAAAACCCGACTCCTCCCCCGAGCTATTCAAATTCAAGAGCCGAAAAGCTTGCCGCCCTCAATAACTACAGCCAACAGCGTACAAGCTATAACCGCCCAAACAACAGCTCCTATAGCTTCAACGCCACGAACATAAACCACTCTAACAAAAAGAATGGCGGCAAAGGCTGTGCCACCGCCGTTGTGGTCATAATAATCCTTATGGCTATCCTCCCAACTATCATAGGCTTTGTCTCATCAAAAATAATTTCAAGCAAATATGATGACTATAACTATGACTACGATTATGACAATACCTATAGTGAAGCCAATGATGACTACACCGACCATTCCAACCTCTATGTAGCGCAAGACGCTGAGGACGGTACCTACAGCGTTCAGTATCAAGGCTATACCCTCACCGAACGCAAAGTAAGCGACCTGACCGATGAGGAAAGAAACTCCCTTTCAGGCGGTATTATAAGCGGTGACACAGTATGGGAAATAGACCTCGACCTTGATGTTAATATCAGCGATAGCAACAGACAGGTAAAATTCACCTTTGCCTACAACACCGCCTATGACGAAAACGATAATTCGTTTTTCTCAAACAACTTCTTCCCCGGTGAAAGCGACTACGAAGACGATATGACCTATACGATCAAGTTCCTTGTCCCTGCCGATTCAAAGCGCACCACGTTCACAGCCTGCTTCCAGAACGACGATTTGATAACAGATTCATTCCAGTTCAATATCCCGCTTGACGAAAACACAGACTCATCAGGCGACCTATCCTCTGACTCCTACACCAAAATAAGCGGAGCTGACACAGCGGCATGAACGATATCCTTAAAAGCTGTACCCTCTGCCCAAGAGAGTGCAAAGTGAACCGATACGAGCATAAAGGCTTCTGCGGTGAAACTGCCAAAGTAAGGATAGCCCGAGCCGAGCTTCATATGTGGGAAGAACCTTGTATCAGCGGCACAGAAGGCTCAGGAACAGTATTTTTCTCAGGCTGCTGTCTGAAATGCTGTTTCTGCCAAAACTACGAAATATCCGCTCAGAGCAAAGGCTTTGAGCTTACCGAACAAGAACTTGCAGACACTTTTCTGCGGCTTCGATCAATGGGCGCAAACAACATAAACCTCGTCAATCCCACCCATTTCGTTCCGCAAATAATCAAAGCACTCGACCTCTGTAAAGATAAGCTCACTATCCCCGTGGTCTATAACAGCGGCGGTTATGAAAAGCCCCAAACGCTGGAGCTTCTTCGTGGCTATGTGCAGATATTTCTACCCGACCTTAAATATTTTGATCCTACACTTTCGGATAAATATTCCAAAGCCGCAGACTATTTTGAAAACGCCGCCGCTTCCATACATAAAATGGCGGAGCTTTCAGGCAAGCCAACCTTTGACGAAAAAGGCATAATGCAGAGCGGCACAATAGTCCGCCACCTTGTCCTCCCTACCCACCGTAAAGACTCCATAAAGCTTATGGAGTGGCTGGGCAAAAATTTTGCCAAAGACGAGATAATGATAAGTCTTATGAGCCAGTTCACCCCCGTGTATAAAGCCTTTGACTACAAAGAGCTTTGCCGTAAGACATCAACTTTCGAGTATAACACCGTCATTGACGCCGTGAACAAATACGGTTTTGAGGGTTTTGTCCAAAGCCGCACATCCGCCGCCAAAGATTTTATCCCCAAATTTTATGACGAAAAATATTACTGATATGCAATTTTTTATCGGACTGCCATGCTAACGCAGACAGCCCGATATTTTTGTAATAAAATTGTTATACATTCCCTATTGACATTTTGAACAAAAAAGTTTATAATGTTAATGTAAGTTTGGTAAAACAAACTTGAATGGGGTAACTTATGGGGTAAACATTAGTCACCAACCGTAAAAAGGGCAGCAAAATTGCCGCCTGCATATAAGTTATCGAAAAGAGGTCATGCAAATGTCAAAGGCTTTCGGTTCAAGATATTCCATTGAAAATTCCGAGGAAGCAAAGGAGTATTTTGAGTTTGTAAAGGACCTGCTTGACAGCGATGTTGTAAACGAAATGAAAAATTTTCGTCATCACTATAGTACGACTTGCTATCAGCATTGCATCAATGTATCCTACTATAACTATCTCGTTTGCAGAAAATTGGGACTAAATTCAAGATCCGCAGCAAGAGCAGGTCTGCTTCACGATCTGTTTCTTTATGATTGGCGGGATCGTGAGAAGAAAAAAGGCGAAATGCCTCACGGAATGACCCACCCAAAGGTCGCACTCAACAATGCGAAACAGCATTTTGAGATAGGCAAGCGTGAGGAGGATATGATAGTCAAGCATATGTGGCCGCTGACCCTGAAATTCCCTAAATACGCTGAATCTTACGTTATCGTGTGTATCGACAAATACACCGCAATGTTGGAAATAGGCTCTTATTTGGGTCAGAAAATGAAAGAAAAAGCGAAAGCAATGCGAACAAAACAGCATTAAACCAAAGCGGACAGGCACACACCTGTCCGCTTTCAGTTTGTTGACAAATTCCTAAATAAATGTACAATTGATCGTACACTTATATAAACACAAAAAGACCGCCCCTAAGATAAGGGACGGTCTTTCCCGTTTATCAGGCAAAATAAACGGATATTGGTGTTTAGTGAATGTCGTTGTAAAGTGCAATGTAATCCTTGGCGGACTTTGTCCAACTGAAATCCTGCTTGAGCGCAGTGTTCACAAGCCTGCCCCACTTCATCTTGTCATCATAGTATGCCCTGGCTCTAACAACAGCGTCAAGCATATCATGTGCGTTATAAGACTTGAAAGTAAAGCCGTTTCCATTCTTGTCGCCTGCATCATGGATACTGTCTCTCAAACCGCCTGTCTCTCTTACAATAGGTATAGTACCATATCTCAGAGCGATCATCTGAGCCAAACCGCAAGGCTCGCTCTGCGACGGCATAAGGAACATATCCGCACCAGCGTATATCTTCTTTGACAGCTCAGGCACAAAACCAATAGTCAGACCCACTCTGTCAGGATAACGATAATGCATTTCGCTGAAAAAGTCCTCGTATATCTTCTCGCCCGAACCAAGAATAGCAAACTTGCAGCCAAGTCTGATGATGTCCTCAAACACATACTTGATAAGGTCAAGACCCTTGTGTGAAACAAATCTCGTTACGATACCGATAACAGGCTCTTTTCCATGTGCCATGCCAAGCTCGCTGAGCAAAGCGTGCTTGCAAACAGCCTTGCCCGTCTTGTCATTCAAACTATAATTCTTAGCAATAACAGGATCAGTTGCAGGATCATAGATCTTCTGATCTATACCATTAAGTATTCCGCAAAGCTTGTATTGCTTGTTCACAAGCTCCCTGTCAAGACCATGTGAATACCATGGATCAAGTATCTCCCAAGCATAGCTTGGCGAAACTGTCGTCACCTTGTCAGCCGTTTCAATAGCAGCCTTCATAAAGTTCACATCACCGTCATATGAAAGCAGATCCGTATGATAAAGCGGAATGCCCATAATATCGTTGATAAGTTCTAAGCCATATTGTCCCTGATACTGAATGTTGTGTATGGTGAATACAGTCTTGATATCCTCATAACCCTGCTGATAGCGGTAGAAAATATCATAATAAACAGGAACAAGTGCCGTTTGCCAGTCATTGGCGTTTATAACATTTGGCTTAAAGTCGATGTATCTCAGCAGCTCGAGAACTGCCCTTGAGAAGAATATAAATCTCTCAGCATCATCATAAAAGCCATATAAGCCGTTTCTCTGGAAGTAATACTCATTATCCAAAAGATAATAAGTCACTCCGTTCACAACGCCTGTAAAAACGCCGCAGTATTGATTTCTCCATGCCACCGGCACAGTGAAATTCGTAACATATGTCAGCTTGTCCTTAAGCTCCTGCCTGATAGAGCTGTAATAAGGTATCACGACTCTGCAATCGTGACCCTCGGCATTGATAGCCGCAGGCAGTGAGCCTGCAACATCAGCCAATCCACCTGAAGCAATAAAAGGCAAAGCCTCACTTGCAGTATAAAGTATGTTCATATCCGAACCCTCTTTCCTAAGTCATTGCGACCTTTTTATACAGAAGCTCCCTTTCCTACATACATAGGATACTGTGGCGAGCTTGTAAGGATATGGTTTTCACAGATAGAAACGTTCTTGTCTGTGATAAGATAGTTAAGCTCAGCATTGTCACCAACAACAGTGCCCTGCATAAGGATACAGTTCTTGACCTTTGCACCCTTGCCTACCTTAACGCCTCTGAACAGTACAGAGTTCTCTACCTCGCCCTCTATGATACAGCCGTCAGCAATAAGAGAATTTGATACCTTGCTGTCCAGATCGTACTTAACAGGAGCGTTGTCGCTTACCTTTGTGTAGATAGAACGCTTTGGAACGAACAACTTGCGTGCATTCTCAGGTTCAAGCAGAGCCATGTTTGACTTAAAGTAGCTTTCAGGGCTGTTGAGCTTGCTGAAATAGTTATCGTACTCGTAGATCTTTATCTTAAGCTCTCTGCACTTCTCCTGAAGAATATTTCTCTCAAAGCTTACATTTCCTCTAGCCATTGCGTCATTAACAGTTTCAATAAGGAAATCCATTGACATAACAAACACATTAAGGCTAGTCGTGCAAGTGCCGCTGATGTCAGGATTGATAAGAACAGAGGTCACGTTCTTGTCAGCGTCAACGTTGAATACTGTTGAAGTCTTAATATCCTCAGAGCTGTAAACGCCAGTGTGTGCAACAGCAGTAATGTCCGCACCGCTCTCTATATGAGCCGCAACGATAGGCTTGTAGTCAATGTTTGTGACAACATCGCAGTCTGAAAGGATAACATATTTAGCTCTTGAGTGCTTGATAAAGCTCATCGCACCATAAAGAGCCTCGATCCTGCCTCTGTAAAGAGTGCTTTCAACGTTGCCGAATGGAGGCAGAATGTAAAGTCCTCCCTTTTTTCTTGCCAGATCCCACTCTCTTGCAGAGCCCAGGTGATCCAGAAGTGACTGATAGTTAGATTTTGTTATAACACCGACCTCGCTTATGCCGCTGTTTACCATGTTAGACAGTGGGAAGTCGATAAGGCGGTATCTTCCGCCGAACATTACAGAACCCATAGTTCTGTTCTTTGTCATGTCGCCAAGAGTCGTGTCGTGCATATTAGCGAAAACAAGACCCAGTACGTTACCCATATTTACATCCATGTTTACTCGGTCCTTTCTTAGATATTCTCGTAAATTATTGCCTTTGGTGCAACAACACTGCCGTCAGAAACGGTCAGATTATTGCCCACTACAGCAACGCCCCATGAGTCCTTGTCCTCGATAGTTTCAGGTCTTGCACCGATCTGAGCGTTCTCACCGATAACAGTGTTCTCGCCAACGATAGCATACTCGACCTTTGCACCCTTCTTGACAACTGCGCCAGGCATAAGGATAGAATCCAGTATCTCAGCGCCTTCCTCAACAGTAACGCCGTCAGAGATCATTGAGAACTCTACAGAGCCGTCGATAACACAGCCCTCTGTTACCATAGAGTTCTGTACCTGAGCGTTCTTGCCTATGCTCTGAGGTGGCATAACAGGGTTTCTTGAGTATATCTTCCAGCTTGTGTCATAAAGATCGATAGGAATGTTAGGATTAATAAGATCCATATTTGCTTCCCAAAGAGAGTCGATAGTTCCAACGTCCTTCCAGTAGCCGTCAAAACGATAAGCCACAAGCTTCTCGCCTGCTTCTCTCATGTCAGGGATAATGTTCTTGCCGAAGTCCTTTGAAGCTTCCTTGTCGTTCTCATTAGCGATAAGATAAGCTTTCAGCTTCTTCCAAGTGAATATGTAGATACCCATTGAAGCAAGAGTTGAACGAGGGTTCTTTGGTTTCTCCTCGAAGTCGATGATGTTGTCGTCCTCGTCGGTTATCATGATGCCGAAACGTGAAGCCTCTTCCTTTGGAACGTCCAGAACAGCGATAGTAGCGTCAGCGTTCTTAGCCTTGTGATATTCAAGCATCTTGTTGTAATCCATTTTGTAGATATGGTCGCCTGAAAGAACAACAACATACTCAGGGTCATATCTGTCTACAAAAGCGATATTCTGATAAATAGCGTTTGCAGTACCCGAATACCAGTCAGCGCCTGAAGCTGTCTGATAAGGAGGAAGCACATGAACACCTCCGTGTATTCTGTCAAGATCCCAAGGCTGACCGTTTCCAATGTACTCATTGAGTACCAATGGCTGATACTGTGTCAGCACGCCCACTGTGTCGATACCTGAATTGATACAGTTCGAGAGAGGGAAATCAATGATACGATACTTAGCACCGAAAGGTACTGCCGGTTTTGCAACGCTCTGTGTCAGGGCATACAATCTGCTTCCCTGACCGCCTGCCAGCAGCATTGCAACACATTCTTTTTTGTTGAACATAATTAATTCACCCACCAATTTTTATTAAGTCTATATTACTCAGCCTTTTTAGCTGTGGACTTCTTAGTTGTTTTCGCCTTAGCGGCTTTCTTGACAGCAGTTTTCTTAGCCGCCGTCTTTGTCTTTTTCTTATTCTCTGCCTTTTTCTCAGGCACAGGTCTTTCCTCTTTCTTCACCGTGAAATACATACAGGAGAACGCAGGAATGTCGATACAAACAGACTGATCAAAGCCGTGCATCTTCTCATCAACAGCCTTTACGGTGCCGTTAGTGCAAGGGGATCCGTCAACAGAAGACGAGTTGAACACCTCTGTATAGCTGCCCCAGTAAGGAACGCCAAAGCAGTATGACTTTCTTTCCACAGGAACGAAGTTGCACACAACGATGACCTCTCCGCCGTTTTTGTCAAAACGTCTGAAGATGATGATACTCTGCTTGAAATCGTCATTTGATATCCAGCTAAAGCCCTCCCAAGAGAAATCTCTCTCCCAGAACTGAGGGTGGTCAAGATAGAAGTGATTGAGGTTCTTGGAGTAGTTCAGATAATTGCGGTGGTTCTCATATTCGTCCACCATGAACCATTCCAGACCATTCTCATAATCCCACTCTCTGAACTGAGCAAAATCAGCACCCATGAACAGAAGCTTCTTACCTGGGTGAGCCATCATATAAGCCATGAACAGCTTGCACTGCCTGAACTTATTGTCGATATCTCCACCATACATTTTATTTACCAATGAAGCTTTACCATGCACCACCTCGTCATGAGAGATAGGCAAAATAAAGTTTTCAGAGAAAGCATAGAAGAATGAGAACGTGAGCATATCATGATGAAAAGCTCTGTCAATAGGGTCAAGAGCCATATATTTGAGCATATCGTTCATCCAGCCCATGTTCCACTTGAAGTTGAAGCCAAGACCGCCGTCGCTTGCAGGCTTTGTTACCATAGGCCATGAAGTTGACTCCTCGGCTATCATAAGGGTATTAGGGTTCCTTCCGAACACAGCGGTATTGAGATCCTTGAAGAACTGAACAGCTTCAAGATTTTCCTTGCCACCGAATTTGTTAGGCGTCCACTCTCCGTCACGTCTGTCATAGTCAAGATAAAGCATAGACGCAACAGCGTCAACTCTCAGACCGTCAACGTGATATTTTTCTATCCAGTAAAGAGCGTTCGAGATAAGGAACGACTTTACCTCGCCCTTTGAATAATCGAAAACTCTCGTTCCCCAAGTGAGGTGATCTGCCTTTTTCGGGTCAGAGTATTCATATGACGGACCTCCGTCAAACTCGAACAGTCCAGCCTCGTCCCTTGGGAAATGTGCAGGCACCCAATCAAGGATAACGCCTATTCCCGCCAAATGGAAAAGGTCTATCATTTTCATGAAGTCATAAGGCGTTCCGAAACGTGAAGTCGGCGCAAAATAGCCGATACCCTGATAGCCCCAAGAGCCGTCAAAAGGATATTCCGCCAGCGGCATAAGCTCGATATGAGTATAGCCCATTTCCTTTATATAAGGGATTATAGTATCTGCAAATCTAACATATGAGAAATATTTTCCGTCAGGACAAGCCTTCCATGAATTGAGGTGTACCTCATAGATATTCATAGGACAATTGTAGATATCCTTAGACTTTTTCTCGGTCATCCACTTTTTATCGCTCCAAAGATAATCGTCTATATCGAAAACCTTTGAGCCTGTGTTCGGAGCGACCTCCATGTGTGTGCCGTACGGATCAGCCTTATAATGGGTCTTGCCGTCACAGCCGTGGATACAGTATTTATATGTATCATAAGTCTGAAGCCCTGTAACAAAAGCCTCCCACACCTCTGAGTCGTCTATCTTCTCCATTGGAGTGGCATTTTCGTCCCAGTCATTGAAATCTCCCACAACAGAAATGCCTTCAGCGTGTGCCGCCCAGACTCTGAAATAATATCCTTCTATGCCGTCTTTCTCTCCCTTATGGCAGCCAAGAAACTTATATGTTTCGCAGTTTGTGCCATTGTGGAAAAGATAGAGCGGCAGTTCATAATCCTTTGGAATAATATCTATCACAATTCAGCCTCCCTTGTCTTTTTGTGAAAACCGCTGAATAATTTCGGTGTTTCATACTTATATTTTAATCTTTTTTGAACAAATTTGCAATAGTTTTAGTAGTTATTCTCGTATTCGCACATATTTCAACAGATAGTTTTATATATTTTGCACAATAGATTTTATATAATAACATAGGAAAAGTAAAGTCAAAGTATACAAAAGTAAAAAATTGCAGGCAAAAGTCGGCCAAGTCATTTACATTCATTTTTCATTCTTGTCACGAAGGAAAATTTTTGCGGCAATAATAGTTATATCGTCACGCCTGCCTCCTGTTCGCTGAGCAAGCGCCTTTGCGCCAAGCGCCGTGACTATCTCATGAGCGTTCATTCCGTTACAGCGGAGTATCTCTCGTGCCGTAGCGTCCTCAACGCCGTCTGAGGTCATAAGCAGAACGTCACCGTCAAAGAGCTTGAGTTCGCTCACATCAGGGGTACACTCCGCAAGTATCCCAGCAGGAAAAGCCTGTCCGCCGATAGCTTTAAGACCGCCGTCACGGAAAAGAAAGCTTTGCGCCGCACCCGATTTCAGAAACTGCACTGTTCCGCCATTAAGCTCCAGCCGCATTATATCAAGAGTCGCAAAAGATTCCTCCCAGCCCTTAACTCTGAGCATGGAATTTATAAGCCTATGGGCTGTCTGCATAGACATTCCCGATCGTATGAGCCTTGTAACAAGACTTACAGAAAACAATGAATCCAGTCTTGCTCTTTTTCCTGTTCCCATGCCGTCTGAAAGGACGATATACTTTTCGTTTACGCTTGAATCAAAGACTTCAAAGCTGTCCCCTGAATATTCTCCGCTTGACGAAGCTGAAAAGCTTTTTATATCAACTGTGAATTTCGGTATTTCCGCAAAGGACATTCTGGTTATATTATCCACCTTGACTATCACAGGCATATCAAGGTCATAATCTATCATTTCTGAAAGCGTTGCTGTGAGCCTTACAAGATCACCCCTGAACTGCGCAGTTATAAAAACGTCCACACGCTGACAAAGGTTTTCGTCTATGTAAACGCAGGCTTTCACATTTGGATAGCCAAGGTTTGAGAAATGCTCCCTTACTCTTGCTGAAAGCTGAGGATCAACGCTTCTCACCTGACCTGCTCTGAACGAAAGGTCGGATAAGATATCCTCCATGGAGGAAAGCTGTTCGCTTAAAAACTCACGCATTTCACGAACTCTCATGCTGTCGGCACGTTCTGCCACAAAGTCGGTATACAATTCATTGAAGCTTTTGCAAAGAAGCGACTTTCTCACACAGCCACACAAATGCTTTTCAACGTCGTCAAGGCTGAGGTTATTATATGTACAAACTATGCTTTCAAGCTTTGAAAAGCTGTCTTCAAGCTGTACACAACGCTTACTGCACACTGAGTACATATCGCAATCGGTACAAACAACAGATCGTACACGCTTTGACAGTGTAGCTTCCTTTGAGCGTTTATCTATCGCCGCAGTGACCATTGTAAGCTGACCTCTGATACCGCCCAGAGTTCTCGAAGCCATATTGAGCTTTGAAGAAGTGGTCTGCCCTACAAGGTCAACGGAATTTTTCACTCCAACCACTTTTTTTGCCACCCTTTTTATCACAGGAACAGGCAGGGCGATAAAAAGCACAGAGCCTATAAGCAAATCAGCAAACATTGAAAATGTATCACCGTTCACGCCCATTGCCACAAGGCTCACAAGTGAAACTGCAAGGAAAACAAGCACTATCACAAGAGAGCCGAATTGCAGAAAAGCTCCGCAAATAAGTCCTGACGTGGCAAGCAAAAGCGTATTTCTAGCAAGTGACGGAGTACAAAGGAGTACACCGCAGGTGGTCAATGCGCCAACAACTGCACCGCCTATATTTCTATACTTTCTCACTGCCATAAGCATACACAAAGTGCCTGCTATCCTGCCCAAGTTCACCACATGGAGCGGTGCGGCAGTGATGGTCGAGATAAACATAATATAAAGTATAGCTGTGAAAACTCCGTTTATTCCTGTGAGGTCAAAAACACCGCTTCGGTTTCTTTGACGTTTTACGGTCAGTGCAATAAAAACAACACAGCCACACATGAGCGAGCTTATCATTCGCAGTGAAGCCGTATATGTATCCGACGGCATTGCCACCGACATTACACAACTGAAAAGAAGCATTGCTCCTGTTGTGAGGAGCGACACAAAAACGGGGTCATCCTTATGGTCGGCAGAGGGCATCACAAGCCTTACCGCCCCTATAACAAGTATCGCACAAAGCTGAACGATACCCTCTGAGAATGTTCCGCTTACAAAATATGCAAGTGCAGAGCCTAAAAAAGCAGGTATCACATTAGTTCCCGAAAGCACTGCCACCGCCACGTTCATTGATGAGGGGAAGCCTAAGATCTTTCCGAAGCTTGCCGCAAACGCTGCTGCCGCCGATAAAACAGCCATAAGTACATTCGTTTTGCCTGAGGTATGAAACTTTGCCGTATGCCGTATTTTTTCCATTGCTTATCACGTCCTATGTTTCCAAAATGTAATAATTACATTTTAGCAGGACTATCAAGCGAAAGGTGTCGCAATATGGGCTTGAAATTGAAATACTGACCAAATTTACGGACAGATCTCAAAGCCACTCCCATACATCTTTTGAAAAAACACGATCAATGTTTGCGTAATAATTTTTAATTTGAGATATCCGAAGAACGGGACGTCGGATTTCTGCAAAGCAGAAATTGCGCCGCTCCCCTACATTTAATGTGCGGATAACGCAAGCAGATGTAAATGCAGGGTTTAATTGTACAAAAATATGTACAATTAGACAAGCTTTCTAAGGGCTTCGGAAAAGGTTATGAATTGTTCCATGGAAAGAGCTTCAGGACGGACGGAGGCAGGCAGGTCGCTTTGCTCTATCGCCTGATTTACTATAGATTTATCTATGCCCATTGATGATGATACGGAATTTGAGAGGGTCTTTCTTCGCTGTGAAAATGCTCCCCTAGCGACTTTAAAAAAAAACTTTTCGTCCGTCACGCCCTCGGGGGTCTTATCACGGATATCAAACCTCACCACGCAGCTGTCAACGTTAGGCGAGGGCATGAAGCTGCCACGGGAAACGTTGAAAAGCAGTTTCGGTACAGAAAAATAATTTATTGCCACTGTGACTGCTCCCATATCTCTTGTACCCATAGGGGCACAAAGACGTGTGCCTGCTTCTTTCTGCACCATGACGGTAACAGACTTTATGGGCAGGCGTTCTTCAAGAAGCATCATTAATATGGGCGAGGTTATGTAATAAGGCAGATTTGCACAAATGGCAACGTCCATGCCCTGAAATTCCTCGGCAATAAGCTTATGGAGGTCAGTTTCCATGACGTCGGCGTTTATTATCTTCACATTGTCATATTCTGCAAGAGTTTCTGCAAGGACCGGCATAAGCCTGTCGTCAATTTCGATAGCCACCACCTTGTCGGCACGCTTGGCAAGCTCGTTTGTGAGAACGCCTATGCCTGTGCCTATCTCGATTATGCCGAAGCCTTTTTTTGCATTGCCCATTTCGGCTATCTTGGGGCAAACGGAGGGATTCACCAAGAAATTCTGACCGAGAGCCTTGGAGAAAGTGAAATCATGTCTTGCGAGAACATCTTTTATCACACTTATATTAGAAAGATTATCCATTTATTAATACACCTCAGATTAACTGATAAATCGACAAAAAATTAACAAAATAATTATATCATATTAACAAAAGATTGTCAACTGATTTGGAAAAGAATAATATTCCAATGAAGTAATGGAAGACCCAGCGGAGCGATTTTGTGGTGGTAGAACTTGCACGAATATCTGTAGGGGCTTGGCGAAATTTCTGTTCGCAAGCTCACAGAAATACGACCGCCCGTTTCGGGGGAGTTGCGAGGTTTGGATTTTTCACGAAGTTGAGTGGGGGAACGAAACGGGCGAACGCTGTTCGCCCCTACCATGCGTTGTGGGGTTATTAAGGTTTGTGGGATAAACAATAATGCGAAACGTCGAGGGGGCGGGACGTCGGATTTCTGCAAAGCAGAAATTACGCCGCTCCCCTACAGGGTTTGTGAAACGCAGTAAATTGTGCGGATAACGCAGGGTTTGACGGGCGACCAAGACGGGTGAACAGTGTTCGCCCCTACAGATTTGTTGCCGTGGGGGTCGTGTTTCAGTCGTTTTTTTATTCGATTTTCAAGCTTCAAACAAGGTGCAGGAAGTGCTTTTCTGTGCGATCAGAACCTCTCATCGTGTTCACCTAACTCACGCCCCCAGAATGTTTCCTCATACACTGCTACCTTGCAGGATATTCGATTTGGGATAATATCCTTATACTTATCCCGAAAATCACCACTTTTGTTGCATAAAAAATGCAACAATTGCAGAAATGTTGCCAAATAAAAAAATAAATCATTTGTTTGCACAAATTACGATGCGATAAATTGTGCAGTATCACATATAAGATCGTAAGGGTTTATTATTTTTATTGCCCGGGAAATAATATATGCGGAGGTGATAAAAATGAAAAATAACTCTTTTGCTCACGGGCAGGAATTGCCGCTGGGGCTGTCTATGGCTCTTGCTCAGGTGCCTGCGGCTTATGCTTACTTTGCTAAGCTGGATCCGCTTCAAAGACAGCAGATAATCGACTCGGCGCACTGTATTCGCTCCAAAGAGGAAATGCGTGATCTAGTCAACAGCTTGTCAAACGGTCAGATCACTGATACAAGTATTTTCTGAACAAAAAGTTAATGTAGACAAATTTCACAATAAATCAAAGATTAATTGATATAAATTTTATATAAATATGTGTTGAAATTTATCTATAAATATTGTACAATATTATTGTAAGGCTTTGTATGCTGTTATGGAGAAGATCAGTAAAAAAAGCTTTCGCAGACAGTTTTGCTCCGCTTTACTGTCTGGTAATATTGTGCAGTATTTTTTGTATGTATTCAGGAGAGATGTATGACTGAAATGTGCTGTTTTTCATCAATTACATATTCTTTTATGGGTAGGTCTTTAAGTATAATTGCGTCCTGCCTTGATTTTTTGCACTCTAACAATCTAATTATGCACTGACTAAAACTGCAACGCCATTGTTGCAGTTTTTTATTTGTAATTTTTTGTTTTACTTGGAGGTATAAATTTATGAAAAAAGTTGCGGTAATAATGGGTTCTGACAGCGATTTTCCTGTTGTCAGCAAGGCTGTTGCTGAACTTAAAACTTACGGTGTTCCTTACGAATGTCACGTTATGTCTGCTCACAGAACGCCTGCGCTTGCAAGCGATTTTGCTGACAAGGCTAAGGAAAACGGCTTCGGAGTTATAATCTGCGCTGCCGGAATGGCGGCTCATCTTGCGGGAGTTATTGCAGGTCACACAACGCTTCCTGTTATCGGCATCCCTTGCAAGGGTGCTAACTTCGACGGCATGGACGCTCTGCTTGCTACCGTTCAGATGCCTAGCGGTATCCCTGTTGCCACTGTCGCAGTTGACGGCGCTAAGAACGCTGCTATACTTGCTATTCAGATGCTGGCTCTTTCTGACGAGGGTCTGGCTGAGAAGCTTGAAAAGGCTAAGCAGGATATGATAGACGGCGTTGTGGCTAAGGACAAGGCTTTACAGGACAAGCTTGCTGCGCTTTGATTTTTGATACAGACATATAGCTCGGCTGTATGTTATATTTGATATATCGGGGAAGTTCTGCTGTCGGCGGGCGAACGATGTTCCCCCTACATATTAAAACGGCAGTGGATATGTTTCGGTGTATCATATAAATAATGTAAATAATTTTATGGAGGAATAAATCTATGGAAAACATTGTAAAGACAGAACAGCTCTATGAGGGCAAGGCTAAGAAAGTATTCGCTACTAACGACCCTGATCTTGTTATCGTTGATTACAAGGACGACGCTACTGCTTTCAACGGCGAGAAGAAAGGCACTATCGTTGGCAAGGGTGCTATCAATAACAAAATGACAAACTATATGTTCAAGCTTCTTGAAAAAGAGGGTATCCCTACTCATCTTGTTGAGGAGATCTCTGACAGAGAGACTATTGTTAAGAAGGTCGAGATCGTTCCGCTGGAAGTTATCGTAAGAAACGTTGCAGCAGGAAGCTTCTCAAAGAAGCTCGGTATCGAAGAGGGCACAAAGCTCAAGCAGCCTACACTTGAGTTCAGCTACAAGTGCGACGAGCTTGGCGACCCATTCATCAACAAGTATTATGCTCTTGGTCTTGGTCTTGCTACTGAGGAAGAGATCGAGGATATCACAAAGTATGCTTTCAAGGTAAATGAGTTCATGCTTGGCTTCTTCAAGAACATCGGCATTGACCTTATCGACTTCAAGATCGAGTTCGGCAGATTCCACGGAAAGATACTTCTTGCTGACGAGATCTCACCTGATACTTGCCGTTTCTGGGATTCTAAGACACACGAGAAGCTCGACAAGGACAGATTCAGAAGAGACATGGGCGGCGTTGAAGAGGCTTACCATGAGATGATAAAGAGAGTAATGGGAGAATAATATCTATGGGCGGTTTTTTCGGAGCTGTTTCAGCTAATGACTGTATTCAGGACGTTTTCTTCGGGACCGACTATCATTCACACTTAGGCACAAGGCGGGGCGGAATGACTTCATTCTCCCCTGAGCTTGGCTTTCAGAGAAATATTCACAGCATTGAAAACTCACCATTTCGTACTAAATTTGAAAAAGACGTTGACAAAATGAGAGGAAACATCTGTATCGGCTGCATAAGCGACACAGATCCTCAGCCGATAATGGTACGCTCGAAGTTAGGACTTTACGCAGTGTGCTCTATCGGTGTAATACAAAATGCCGCTAAACTGGCTGACGAACTGCTTGAAAAGGGCTGCGCAAACTTTGAGACAATGAGCAGCGGCGCTATCAATTCCGCAGGGCTTATCGGTGCGCTGATTGCACAGAAGGACAGCTTTGTTGACGGCATAAGATACGCACAGGACAAGATAGAAGGCACGATGTCACTTGCAATAATGACAGACAAGTCGATGATCGTTGCCAGAGATAAGGACGGACGGCTTCCTATTATAATAGGACAGCGTTCTGACGGATATTGCTTTTCTTTTGAATCATTTGCATATCAGAAGCTTGGATACTCCACCTGTCACGAGTTAAAGGCGGGAGAGATAACTGAGATAACCAAGGACGGCTACAATATTCTCAGCGAGGGTACAGACAAGAAAAAGATCTGCACTTTCCTTTGGACTTATTACGGCTACCCTACCGCTTGCTATGAGGGCGTGAACGTTGAACTTATGCGAACACGCAACGGCGAGATAATGGCGGAGAACGATATGAAAAACGGCAGGCTTCCTGACGTTGATTTCGTTTGCGGAATACCTGATTCGGGCGTTCCTCACGCTATAGGATATGCAAACAAAAGCGGCATACCTTTTGCAAGACCGTTCATCAAGTACACTCCTACATGGCCAAGAAGCTTTATGCCAACAAGCCAGTCTATGAGAAACAGAGTTGCAAAGATGAAGCTTATACCTGTTCACGAACTTATCGAGGGCAAGAAGCTTCTGTTCGTTGACGACAGTATCGTAAGAGGAACTCAAATGAGGGAAACTGTTGAGTTTCTTTATGAGAACGGTGCAAAGGAAGTCCACATGAGATCAGCCTGTCCTCCTATCATGTATGGCTGCAAGTATCTTAACTTTTCACGCAGCACCTCGGAGCTTGAGCTTATCGCCAGACAGATCATTGATGAGAACGAGGGTATCGAGGGAGTTAAATACATTGAAGAATACAGCGATTCAAGCACGGAGAGAGGAAAATTTCTCAGGGACGAGATATGCAGGAGACTTAAGCTTACCTCTGTTGAATTCCAGTCGCTTGAAGGCACTGTAAAGGCTGTGGGACTGCCAAGCTGTGAGCTTTGCACCTACTGCTGGAACGGAAGGGAATGATTTAATTGGTAACAGGTATCCATGAAGAATGCGGCGTTTTCGGCATTTATACTAACAAGACAAGCGATGTTGCGGCTCAGACTTATGTATCTCTTTACGCATTACAGCACAGAGGTCAGGAAAGCTGCGGTATCGTTGTAAACGACGACGGCGTGTTCAGCTATCACAAGGACGTGGGTCTTGTCAATCAGGTTTTTGACAAGGAAACTCTCGAACGGCTCGGCAAGGGCAACATTGCTATAGGTCATGTGAGATATTCGACTACAGGCAACTGCAATGCTTCAAACGCTCAGCCGCTTGTTGTTCGTCACATAAAGGGTCCTATGGCTATCGCTCACAACGGAAATCTTACTAACGCAAGAGAACTTAGAGAGCAATATGAAAACAAGGGCATGATATTCCACAGCACAAATGATACTGAGGTCATATCATACGCTATAACCGAGGAACGTCTTAGAGCACCGTCTATACAGGCAGCTCTTGAAAAGGCTATGTACAGGATAAAGGGTGCGTATTCGCTGCTCGTTATGTCGCCGACAAAGCTTATTGCGGCGAGAGATCCTGACGGCTTCAGACCCCTTTGCCTCGGAAAGATAGACGACGGCTATGTGGTAGCGTCGGAGACCTGTGCTTTTGACAGCATCGGCGCTGAATACATAAGAGATCTTAAACCAGGTGAAATGATAGTTATTGACAAAAACGGTGTGAACTCTATCACGACTCACTGTGGTAAAAAGGGTACTATATGCGTATTTGAATATGTATATTTTGCCAGACCTGACTCTGTTATCGAGGGGTCGAGCGTTCACATGGCAAGGCTCAGGGCAGGAAAATATCTTTGGAGAGAACACCCTGTTGACGCTGATATCGTCATAGGCGTGCCTGACTCGGGACTTGACGCTGCGCTGGGATTTTCTCAGGAAAGCGGTATACCATACGGCATTGGATTTATCAAGAACAGATACATAGGCAGGACTTTCATTCAGCCTAGCCAGACAGAGAGGACGAACTCCGTCAAGATAAAGCTCAACGCTATTTCAAGCACTGTTAAGGGCAAGAGAGTCGTTATGATAGACGACAGTATCGTCAGAGGAACGACGTCGGGACGTATCGTCAAGCTGCTGAGGGACGCAGGTGCAAAGGAAGTTCACGTTCGTATCTCCTCCCCTGCATTCATTGCACCATGCTATTTCGGAACGGATATAGACAGCAAGGAAAATCTTATCGCCTGCAAGATGACCAATGAAGAAATATGCGAATATATCGGTGCAGACAGCTTGGGCTATCTCAGTGTTGAAAGCGTTAAAAAGCTTGCGGGAAATTCAAAGTGTGATTTCTGCGTAGGCTGCTTTACAGAGAAATACCCTATCGAAGTTCCTAAGGATATGCCTAAGGACAAATTTGAATCGAAGATATCGGAAAAGAAGTAAATAACTGAAAGGATATTTTATCATGAATACAAACAGTTTTTCAAACAGCTACAAGGAAGCAGGCGTTGACGTAACGGCAGGCTACAAGGCAGTGGAGCTTATGAAGCAGCACGTTGCAAGGACCATGACAAGCGGTGTTCTCAGCGGCATCGGCGGCTTCGGCGGTCTGTTTGAGCTTGACATGACAGGTATCACAAAGCCTGTTCTCGTTTCAGGCACAGACGGCGTTGGCACAAAGCTCAAGATAGCTTTTCTTATGGACAAGCATGACACGGTTGGTATCGACTGCGTGGCAATGTGCGTAAACGACATTATCTGCTGCGGTGCAAAGCCACAGTTCTTCCTTGACTACATCGCTGTTGGCAAGAACTATCCTGAGAAGATAGCTCAGATAGTTTCTGGTGTTGCAGAGGGCTGTGTACAGTCAGGCTGTGCGCTTATCGGTGGTGAAACGGCTGAGATGCCCGGTTTCTACCCTGTTGACGAATATGACCTTGCAGGCTTCTCTGTTGGCGTTGTTGACAAGGACAAGATACTTGACCCAAGCACTCAGAATGCCGGAGATGTTATGATAGCTATAAAGTCAAGCGGTGTTCACTCAAACGGCTTCTCACTGGTAAGAAAGGTATTCAGCGTTGACGAAAAGACTCTTTCTGTTCACTATGACGAGCTTGGCAAGACACTTGGCGAGACACTTCTCACACCTACAAAGATATATGTAAAGGCTGTTATGAGCCTGCTTGATTCTGTTAAGGTAAAGGCTATATCTCACATCACAGGCGGCGGATTCTATGAGAACATACCACGTTCACTTCCAAGCGGTCTTTCTGTTAAGATAGCAAGAAGTGACGTTCAGGTGCTTCCTATTTTCGACGTTATCGCAAAGACAGGAAACATTCCTGAGAGAGATATGTTCAACACATTCAACATGGGCGTTGGTATGACTGTTGTTGTTGACAAGGCTGACGCTGACAAGGCTATCGAAGCTATCAAGGCAGCAGGCGAAGAAGCTTACGTTCTGGGCGAGCTTGTTGACTCTGACATGGGCGTTATCATCTGCTAAGGGTAAAGAGATATGAAGAAGATATGCGTTCTTGTTTCGGGTGGCGGAACAAACCTACAGGCGCTTATTGACGCTGAAAAAAGCGGCATTATAAAAAACGGCAGGATAACCTGCGTTATATCCTCGAAGGAGGGTGCTTACGCTCTGGAGAGGGCGAAAAATGCAGGTATCGGCACTGTCGTTATTCCGAGGAAGGAATATGCTGACAGCAAGAGTTACAGCGAAGCTATTCTGGCGGAGCTTAACAGACAAGGTGCTGACCTTGTGGTGCTGGCAGGATTTATGATAATTCTTGACGAATGCGTTACAAAGGCTTATCCTTACAGGATAATAAACGTTCACCCTGCACTGATACCGTCATTCTGCGGCGAGGGCTTTTACGGACTTAAAGTTCATGAAAAGGCTCTTGAATACGGTGTAAAGGTATCGGGTGCGACTATACATTTTGTAAACGAAAAGGCTGACGCCGGAGCTATTATTTTGCAGGGCACTGTGGACGTAGCCAATGACGAGACGCCTGAAAGCTTACAGAAGAAGATAATGGAAAACGTTGAATGGAAGCTTTTGCCGAAGGCGGTTTCGCTGTTCTGCGAGGACAGGATAAGCATTAAGGACGGCAAGGCTTACGTTGACCTTAAAGACTGAGAAAAATTATGGAGGACAAGATATGAAGACCCTTAATATTTATGACGAGCTTAAAAGCAACTCATATCCGGGCAGAGGAATAGTTATAGGCAAGTCTGCTGACGGAAAGAGTGCGGTAACGGCTTATTTTATCATGGGCAGAAGTGTTAATTCAAGAAACAGAGTTTTCACTGAAACTGAGGACGGAATAAAGACAGAAGCTGCTGACCCTAGCAAGCTTTCTGACCCACACCTTATTATATACTCCCCTGTTCGTGTGCTTGGAAACAAGACTATCGTTACAAACGGCGATCAGACGGACACTATTTACGAGCTTATGGACAAGCAGCAGACTTTTGAGCAGTCACTGAGGACGAGAGAGTATGAGGACGACGCTCCAAACTACACTCCTCGTATTTCAGGTATCATGCACGTTGAGAACGGCGCATATAATTATGCTATGAGCATACTCAAGTCCGCTGACGGCAACCCTGACTGCTGCGAGAGATTTACTTACACATACACCAACCCTCTTGACGGCGTGGGTCATTTTATCCACACTTACATGGGTGACGGCAATCCTCTGCCAAGCTTTGAGGGCGAGCCTAAGAAGGTGGAGATACCTAACGATATCGAGGAGTTCACCGGCAAGCTTTGGGAAGCACTCAACAAGGACAACAAGGTATCGCTGTTTGTAAGATACATTGATATCGCAAGCGGAAAGGCTGTTTCTAAGATTGTTAATAAGTACAGCAAGTAAGCAAAGGATCATAGACAGGGAGTTTGAAAAATGGAGTTAGTTGCTCTAAGATGTCCCAAATGCAACGGTGAGCTTGAGGTCCACGAGGGACAAAAGCGGACGTTTTGCAAATACTGCGGCTCACAGATACTTCTTGATGACGGCAACAGGATAATCAACGTTATCGACGAGGCAAGGCTCAGAGAAATAAAGCTCAACAAAGAGGTCTCAGACTTTGACAGAAAGCTCCAAAACGAAGAGGACAGGGACAGATACAAGTCTGCATCACAAAGACAGGGTTGGATAATTCTTTCCATTGTTTTGCACGTTGTTTTTACACTGCTGTTCAGCGGTGCTGTTATGTATCAGTCGGTATTCGCCATAATTGCGGCAATATGCATTTGGATAGGCTTTCCGATACTTTTGGCGGTGGTCAAGCCGAGAAACGCAGGAGGGCTGAGCAGAATAAAGACTGCGGTACTGTTTTACATAACGTTCACGGTGATTTTCTTCGCTGTGGGTAAAATTTACTTGAAGTATTTGAAATAGTCGGGGGGGAAGTAATTTGGAGCTTATCGCACTTAAATGCAAACACTGCGGCGGCGAGATAACCATTGAGGAGGATAAAAAGATCGTCTACTGCCCTTACTGCGGCACTCAGAACTACATTGATGACGGCACGAGAACTGTCAAGATAGTTGACGAGGCAAAGCTTGAAGAGGTAAGGCTGAGGCAGGAGGAGTTCCTTAAAAGAAAAGCCTCGGAGGAGGCACTCAACAGCGTAAGGGACAGAAAGCTAAAGCAGCGGAGGATATGGCGTATATTTATGTCGGTCGCCCACGCTGAACTTGTGATACCTGTTTTTATGCTTATGAAAAATCAAGACGAAACGCCAAGCATAAACCTTATTCTCTTTACACTGGGATATATGCTCATTGTACCGATAATACTGGGCGTTACAAGACCTACTATTCCGTCAAAAAAGTGGGACGTAAAAGAGAAAGGCAAAGGCAGGCTGATACTGCTTTTCTATATGTCATTTATTGCGGTGCTTATTGTGGCGGTAATGGCAGGAGTGGCATTATTTGCAATGGACTGACGTAAAGGGACTATTCATAAAAAATAACGGAGGTAAAAATTATGGCAAATGAAATGCTTTTGAAATACGGCTGCAACCCTAATCAAAAGCCGTCAAGAGTGTTCATGGAGGAGGGCAAGGATCTTCCTATCGAGGTGCTCAACGGCAAGCCGGGTTACATCAATCTGCTTGACGCATTCAACGGCTGGCAGTTGGTAAGAGAGCTTAAAAAGGCAACAGGTATGTGTGCGGCAACTTCTTTCAAGCACGTTTCACCTGCGGGCGCTGCTATCGGCAAGCCTTTGAGCGAGGTCGAAAAGAAAATATATTTTGTTGACGATCTGGGCGAGCTTACTCCACTTGCAAGCGCTTATGCGAGAGCAAGAGGTGCTGACAGAATGTCATCATACGGCGATTTTATCGCACTTTCTGACGAGTGTGACGCTTGCACTGCAAAGATGATCCAGAGAGAGGTTTCTGACGGTATCATTGCACCCGGCTACACTGACGAGGCTCTTGAGATACTCAAGTCAAAGAGAAAGGGTACATACAACATCATCAAGATAGATGAGAACTATGTTCCTGCACCTATTGAGAGAAAGCAGGTTTTCGGCGTAACTTTTGAACAGGGTCGAAACGAGCTGAAAATAGACAACGATATGCTCACAAATATCGTGACAGACAATAAGGAGATACCTGAGGACAAGAAAACTGATCTTGTTATCTCACTTATCACACTTAAATACACACAGTCTAACAGCGTTTGCTATGTAAAGGACGGTCAGGCTATCGGTATCGGTGCAGGTCAGCAGTCAAGAATACACTGCACAAGACTTGCAGGAAACAAGGCTGACATATGGTGGCTCAGACAGCACCCAAAGGTTCTGGGACTTCAGTTTGTGGACAACATCAGACGTCCTGACAGAGATAACGCTATCGACGTTTACATTTCTGACGAGCATGATGATGTACTGGCTGAGGGCGTATGGCAGAACACATTCAAGGTAAAGCCTGAGGTGCTCACTGAGGCTGAGAAGAAGGAGTGGCTTGCAAAGAACACAGACGTTTGCCTTGGTTCTGACGCTTTCTTCCCATTCGGCGACAACATCGAGAGAGCTAAAAAGAGCGGCGTGGCTTACATTGCCGAGCCGGGCGGATCTATCAGGGACGATCATGTTATCATGACTTGCAACAAGTACAACATGGCAATGGCATTCACCGGAATAAGATTATTCCATCACTAATTTTTGTGCATTAATGCAAAACAATAAAGGTCAAGAAGAAAAGGAGAAATTTATTATGAAAAAGTTACTTGCATCACTCATGGCACTGTCAATGGTATTTGCAGTTACAGGCTGCTCAGAGTCAAGCGATTCAAGCAGTGAGTCAAAGGTTGAGGCTAAAACAACTACTACAACTACAGCCGCACCTGCTGTCGAGTCTAAGGCTGACACAACAACTACAACTGCTGCACCTGAGGAGTCAGCTGCTGACACAACAACTTCTGCTGACGACACAACAAGCACTGGCGACGAGGCTAAAGGCACATATGAGAATGACGTTTACACAAGCGATCTGTATACTTTCAAGATCGACTCAAAGAAGTGGGCAATGCAGGAGTCTGCTGGTGTTGACGTAATGTTCACATACGCTGACGCAGGCGATGATGCTGAGCTTGAGTCTGCTTCTATCAACGTTATCTCAATGTCAAACGATCTGCTCAATGGTCTTACAGCAAGTGATTATGCTGACCAGATCAAGCAAACATATAATTCCATGGACGGCTACACTGTTACAAACGACAAGGAAGATAAGTTTGCAGGCAAGGACGCTTACATTGTTGACGTAACAGGCGAGATCGGCTCACAGAAGGTACTGCTCAATCAGATAATCACTTCTGACAACGGCAACCTTGTTGTTATCACATATGGTGCAAGCGAGAACGCTTACAGCAAGCTTTCTGACGAGTTCAAGACAGTTCTTGACAGCTTTGAGCTTAAGTAATAATATACGAAGTAAATAAATGACGATACCGCACAGCATAGGTGTGCGGTATTGTTATAATTGGAAAAACACACTGAGGAGGTCTGAAAATGGACATATTAGTTGTTGGCGGAGGCGGACGTGAACACGCTATCGTTATGAAGCTTGCGGAGTCCCCTAAGGTAGGAAAGCTTTACTGCACACCCGGAAACGGTGGCATTTCACGCTATGCAGAATGTTTTGATGTTGCGGCAACGGATATCGAGGGCGTTGTGGCTCTGGCAAAGAAGCTTAAAGTAGACATGGTGGCTGTTGCACCTGACGATCCGCTTGTACTTGGAATGGTAGACGCTTTGCAGGCTGAGGGCTTCAAGACCTTTGGTCCTAAGAAAAATGCGGCTATAATCGAGGGTTCAAAGGTCTTTTCTAAGGATCTTATGAAGAAATACAATATTCCTACAGCCAAATACGAGGTGTTCACAAACAGTGAGGACGCTATAAAATATGTCAAGGAACAGAACACATACCCTGCTGTCATAAAGGCTGACGGACTTGCACTTGGCAAGGGCGTTATTCTGGCGGAGAGTGAGAAAGAGGCTGTGGAGGCTATACACTCAATGATAGATGACAAGCAGTTCGGTGAGAGCAGCTCCACTATCGTTGTGGAGGAATATCTCACAGGTCCTGAGGTTTCTGTGCTTTCATTCACTGACGGCAAGACTGTTGTTCCTATGATCTCTTCAATGGATCACAAGAGAGCGTTGAACGGCGACAAGGGTCTGAACACAGGCGGAATGGGTACTGTTGCACCTAACCCTTACTACACTGAGGACATTGCCAAAGAGTGCATGGAGAAGATCTTCCTGCCGACTATCAATGCAATGAACGCTGAGGGCAGGACTTTTGAGGGCTGTTTGTATTTCGGACTTATGCTCACCCCTAATGGTCCAAAGGTAATTGAATACAACTGCCGTTTTGGCGACCCTGAAACGCAGGTCGTTCTTCCTATGCTGGAGGGTGATCTTTGCGAGATATTCGAGGCTATTTATGAACACAGGCTGGCTGATGTCAAGATCGGCTGGAAGTCAGGTTACTGCACTTGTGTTGTTATGGCGAGCGGAGGATATCCTGTTAAGTACAAAAAGGGTATCGAGATGTTCGGTATGGACGACAAGGGTCAGGTAGACGGAGCGTTTATTTATCACGCAGGCACTAAGTATGAGGACGGCAAATTCTACACAAACGGCGGTCGTGTTCTGGGTGTTACCTGCAATGCTTACACGCTTCAGGGCGCACTTGACAAGTCTTACGAGGCTGTTTCCAAGATAAAGTTCGAGGGAGAGCATTTCAGAAAAGACATTGGTCAGAAAGCACTGAAAGCACTTCCTAAAGATTCTCTTGATCTTGAATACAAGCAGGACATGGAGGACTACATCGAAGAAAACGGCGTTTATCTAAGACAGTAGGATATATAAAACGGGCGGAGAGATTCCGTCCGTTTTTTTGTACAGATAATACGTTTATAAATACAAAGACCCCCTCGGACATTTCTGTCCAAGGGGGTCTTTGCTATGTGTGGGAAGTAAAAATTACTCGTCTGCTTTTTCAATAGCCGCAGTTTCGTAAATATACTTAACTGAGCTTTCAACGCCATCGGCTGCGCCTGAGAATGTTGTTGAATCCTCGGCTGCTGTCTTGAGAGCGTCAAGTCTGTCGATAAGTCCCTTGAGGTCGTTGTTGTAGATGTCAAGGAGCTTGCCGATGCCCTCGTCTTTATACTTAGCCATGCCGTCTTTAAGGGTCTTTGCACCGCTTTCAAGCTTCTTAACACCTGATGAAAGCTGTGAGCTGCCGTCTTTGAGCTGACCGATACCGCTGAACAGCTCTGCACTGCCGCTTGAAAGTGTTGTTGTACCCTGTGCAAGCTCTACAAGTGATGTATAGAGTGTTGCGGTACCGTCTTTTAGCTGCTTGCTGCCGTTGTCAAGCTGACCAAGACCACTGTCAAGAGTTTTTGCACCGTTTGAAAGCTTTGATACGCCTGAGTTCAGGCTGTCAACACCCTTATCAAGCTTGCTTGCGCCTGCCTGTGCTGAGCTTACTCCTGCGGAGAGGTTCTTTGTGCCTGCGGAGAGTGTAGCTGCACCATTGTTAAGCTCCTTGCTGGACTTAGCAAGTGTGCCGATACCTGTTTTAAGTGCAGAAGCGCCCTCGTTTACTGTTTTAAGTCCTGTATTCAAATTATCAACGCCTGCGACAAGACCTTTCTTCTTATCGTTAAGACCATTGTATATCTGAGTTACACCGTCAACAAGCTGTTTGCCCTCGGTAGCCATTGTGCCGACACCTGTTGAAACATCGCCAAGGCCGCTCTGTGCGCCCTGCTGATACTGGATAGAGCCATTTACGGCTGCTATCATATTGCTTATGCTCGTATACTCTGCTGAGCCTTCTTCGTAATTGCCTAGAAGCTGCTCCAATCCTGCGAGTACCTGCTGGTCGTATGCGATAGACTGTGTAAGTGCGTTATCTACCTTTGTTATGCCATTTGAAAGAAGTTCAACGCTTGCAGGGAGTGTCTGCACCTTTTCATAGAGTGTGGAAACGCCTGCATTAAGTGTTGCAACGCCTTTTTTCAGTGCAGTTGAACCGTCATAGGTCTGCTTTGTGCCTGCGGCAAGATTTTTAGAGCCTGCCTGGAGGTCGCCTACGCCTGTAACAAGCTTATTTGTGCCTGCGGCAAGGCTTGCAGCACCGTTATTTACCTGCTGTGCGCCTGAGGATACCTGTGAAAGTCCGCTTGAAAGTGATGATGAGCCGTTCTTCAAGGTTGACATACCGCTGTTTACCTGATCGAAACCACCGAGGAGGGCTGTTGAACCACTATGAGCTGTGGAGATACCTCTCATAAGCTCACCTGTTGAAGAATCAAGGGTCTTTGCTCCGTCACGAAGCTTTGTTGCACCGCTGTTAAGTGTCTTTGCACCATCGTCAAGTGACTTAGAGCCTGAATAAAGCTTGTCGATACCTGTGATAAGTGTTCCTGAGGAATCGGACAGCTTCTTGATGCCTGCGTAAAGCTCTGCTGTGCCGTCTACAAGCTCGTCTGTAGCATCAGAAAGCTCATCAAGCTTATCCTGAAGATCGTCAGCATCACCGATATCGCTAAGGTCAAGCTTTGAGAAGATGTCAGATGTTGCGACTGTGAGAGAGGTCGTTGACTCGAAGTCCTTTACGTCTGCTGTGAACTCAACGTACTCCGGTATCTCAATATCTTCGTTATCCTGAAGATCAAGGCTCTTTGTAAGGCCAGGCATTGCAACGCCTATAAGTATCTGTCTGCTTCCGTCTGAAATGAGCTTGCCATTTGTTACTTCAACGTTTGAATAAACGTTAGTATCAAGGATAGCTGTTGTTGCCATAAGGTATGGAACATAGATATCTGTTTTCTTGCCGTTTATCTTGACAGTTTTCTTATCGTTGTTCGTATAGTCATATCTTACTGTAAGCTTACCGCTCTTGCCTGCGAGGTCCTCAGGCTTTATCTCCTTGCCGTCAAGGGTATATGTTACCTTTACATCAACTGGGAGTGCCTTATCGGTATAGCCCTTATAGTAGATATCTCCGCCCTCGGTATCCCATGTGAGCTTATCACCATTGGCTGTGAAGCCCTCGTCTGTTTTAACATTCTCGATATTTGTCAGGTCGGAAACGTCCTCCAGCTTCTTTACGCCCTGTGGGTTTTTCAGCCAGTTGGAAACGACTGTTTTTGTCTTGTTGCCGGAAGCGTCAGTGATAACATAAACTGTTTCTTCCTTAGCCTGCTTTTCTGTATCGCTGTCAGACTTATCAGCTTTCTTTGTATCTTTTGTATCTTTTTTATCTGATTCGCTCTTTGTTGTTGAGGCAGTGCTGTCGGCAGCGGAAGAGCTGTCTGACTGAGCTGCTGCATAAAGACCTGTGCAGCCTGCGGAAAGAAGTACGGCAAGTATGCCTGCAAGAACTCTTGAATACTTTTTCATAACTATATCTCCTTTACGAATTAGTTTATTTCAGGAAGCTTATAAAGCTTATTTTCTTTTTTCTTCATGCCCATTGTTGTATTGATTATTACCTTATCGAACAGCATAAGCATTGAAGGAAGTATACAGATAACAGTTATCATACTGATTATTGCACCTCTTGACATGAGCGTACAAAGCTGTGAGATCATATCTACGCTTGAATATACGCCAACACCGAATGTTGAAGCGAAGAAGCCAAGTGCGCTGACCATGATAGACTTCATTGAAGTGGTGAGTGCGATAGTGACAGCTTCATGCTTATCTTTGCCTGCGTTACGCTCGGTCTTATATCTTGTTGTCATAAGGATAGCGTAGTCAACTGTTGCACCAAGCTGGATAGTACCGATTACTACCGACGCTATGAACGGTATGGTGGTATTCGTAAAGCACGGAACACCCATGTTTACTGTGATAGCAAATTCGATAACGGCTACCAGAATGATAGGCAGTGAAACTGAACGCAGTGCAATAAGAATGATGATAAAGATAGCGGCGATAGAAACTATATTTACTACCTTGAAGTCATGATCTGTTATGTCGATAAGGTCTTTTGTTGCCGCCGCCTCACCGATAAGCATTCCGTCCTTATCGTAGGATTTAAGTATCTTGCTAAGCTCATCTATCTGGGCATTCTCTTCATCAGAAGCTACCTTATATTCAGAGCCGACCAGCATGAGCTGCCATTTGTCGCTCTTGAGTATTTTTGTTACTGACTCAGGAACTATCTCACGAGGGATAGACGGACCGATAAGAGTATCCAGTGACATTGAGAAGCTTACACCATCAACCTTGCCCATTTCGTCGAGCATAGAGTTTACTTCCTTTGGCTTCATATCAGCGTCAACCAGGAGCATATGGGTCGTTGCCATGTTGTATTCCTCATCTAGCTTTGTGTTTGCGATAACACTGTTGAGATCCTTTGGAAGAGTATCTGTCAGGTTATAGTAGACATTGGTGTTTATCTGACCATACACGGCAGGGATAAGTACAACTATAAAGAGTACGATAAATGCTGCATGGTGCTTGATAATGAACTTTGAAGGCTTTTCAAGGCTTGGAACAAGGTCTTTGTGCATTGTTTTTTCAAGTGCCTTGTCGAATACAAGTATCATCGAAGGCAGAACAGTTATGCAGCAGATAACGCCGATAACAACGCCCTTTGCCATTACGATACCCATGTCCATGCCAAGCTCGTAGCTCATGAAGCAAAGTGCAAGGAAGCCTGCAACTGTTGTTATAGAGCTTGAAACAACCGAGGTGATAGTTTTGCCGATGGCGACTGCCATAGCCTCTTTGTTGTCACCGGGGTGCTTTTCTTTCTCCTCTTTGTAGCTGTGCCACAGGAAGATCGAGTAGTCTATCGTTACCGCAAGCTGTAGTACAGCCGCCAGAGCCTCGGTGATGAACGATATTTCGCCTTGTATGAAGTTCGTTCCCATGTTATAGATTATCGCCATGCCCACGCTGAGCATAAAGAACAGTGGGATAAGGAACGAATCCATTGTAAGTGCAAGTATGATACTTGTAAGGATAACTGCGATAACGACGTACATCGGAGCTTCCTGCATTGTCAGATCCTTGATATCCTCAACTACTGAGGACATACCGCTTACGAAACACTGCTCGCCTGCGATGCTTCTTATCTCCTTGACAGCTTCAAGTGAGCCGTCAGCGGAGGTCGCTTCGTCAAAAAAGACAGCCATCATTGTGGAGTTATCTGTATTGAAGAAATCGTAAATATCATCAGGAAGAACTTCCTTTGGAAGTGAAACGTCTGCCAAGGTGTCATACCAGAGAACATCGCAAACGTGGTCTACCTTTTCGATCTTCTCCTTGACCTTTTCAACGTCCTTATCGTCCATGCCGTCAAGCATTACCAGCGAAAAGCCACCCTTGCCGAACTCGTCAAGCATTATATCCTGACCTTTCATGGTTTCAATGTCTGACGGGAGGTATGAAAGAATATCATAGTTTATTCTTGTGCTGACAAATCCGAATATTGACGGTATCAGCAGCAGAACGCTGACTATGAGTATCGGTACTCGGAGCTTTACAACTCCTCTGCCAAATTTCTGCATCAAATGTCATTCCCTTCACATAGTTTTTGACCTTTCGGTCTTTTAACAATTCATAGTATACATCAAAAATGACCAACAGTCAATAGCAAAATGACCATTAGTCATTCTTTTTGTAGAGTTGCACAAAATGACCAACGGTCATAACTGACTATTGGTCATTTTGCTCAGTTGACTTTGAGACGGTTTTGTATTATAATAGATTTAGGGTCAACCACAGTAAACCTGTGTATATGTGGCATACAAATTGTATATTATAATAAGGAAGGACGTGTTAAAATGGGCAAGCTTGATACCAATAAAAAGGTAAAGGAGGACTCTCTGCTTAACACGGCTTTTAGTCTTTTTACCACCAAGGGAGTGAGCAAGACCTCTATTTCAGACATTGTGAACAACGCTGGTGTGGCGAAAGGGACGTTTTATCTTTATTTCAAGGACAAATATGACATAAGAAACAAGCTTGTTTCTCACAAGTCGTCACAGCTTTTCAGAAACGCTATCGAGGCATTAAATGCGAGCGGCAAGAAGCTCACCTTTAACGAACGAATTATTTTTATTGTTGACAACATCATCAACCAGCTAAACGAGAACAAGTCGCTTTTGACTTTTATTGCAAAGAATCTTAGCTGGGGCGTTTTCAAGCACGCTCTTACGTCGCCTATAAAGGACGATGACATCGACTTCCGCAACATTTATGACGCTATGCTTGCTGACGCTCCATATAATATTGTTCAGCCTGAGGTCATGATATTCATGATAGTTGAGCTTGTAAGCTCAACCTGCTACTCGTCCATACTTTACAACGAGCCTGTGGACATTGGCGAGCTTAAGCCTTATCTTTACATATGTATAAACAACATTATCGACACTCATGCAGGCACTGTAAAAGCATAATAAAAGACACGTTTACAAGATCGTAAGCGTGTCTTTTTTGTGTACAAAAAAACGGACGGAAGATATCCGTCCGTTTGGTGCTTTTATTACTTTGCCTTAACAGCATCTCTTGCCTTTGCAACGATATTGTCTGCGCAGAGGCCATATTCTTTAAGAAGATCAACTGCCGGGCCTGAATGACCGAACTCGTCATTAACGCCGATCTTAACAAGCTTTGCAGGGTGTCTTGCTGCAAGAACGTCAGCAACGGCTGAGCCAAGTCCGCCGATAACGCTATGCTCTTCTACTGTGAGAAGAAGTCCTGTGTTCTTTGCGGCTTCAACGATGATATCCTCGTCGATTGGCTTGATAGTGTGGATATTGATAACTGTTGCTTCGATACCCTCGGCTGCCAGTGTTTTTGCAGCCTCGATAGCTTCATAAACCATAAGGCCTGTTGCAACGATAGCTATATCCTTGCCGTCACGGAGCTTAACGCCCTTGCCAAGCTCAAACTTATATGTTTCAGGGTCGTTGAAAACAGGTGTGGCAAGTCTGCCGAAACGGAGATAAACCGGACCTTCATGGAGGATAGCGGCTTCAACGGCAGCCTTTGCTTCAACGTCGTCGGCAGGGTTTATTACCACCATGCCAGGGATAGTTCTCATAAGAGCGATATCCTCGTTGCACTGATGTGTTGCACCGTCTTCGCCTACAGAGATACCTGCGTGTGTTGCACCTATCTTCACGTTGAGGTGAGGATAACCGATAGAGTTTCTTACCTGCTCAAATGCTCTGCCTGCGGCGAACATTGCAAATGTAGAAGCAAATGGTATCTTGCCTGTTGCAGCCATACCTGCTGCAACGCCCATCATATTTGATTCAGCGATACCGCAGTCAAAAAATCTGTCAGGGAATTTCTTCTTGAATATACCTGTTTTTGTTGCAGCAGCAAGGTCTGCGTCAAAAACATAGAGGTTCTCGTACTTATCGCCAAGCTCTGCAAGAGCCTCGCCGTAGCTTTCTCTTGTAGCTTTCTTCTTCAATTCTGCCATTGCTTAACCCTCCAGACTTTTAAGCTGTTCGTTTATTTCTGCCACAGCCTGCTCATACTGCTCCTTGTTAGGTGCTGAACCATGCCATGAAACGTTGTTTTCCATAAATGAAACGCCCTTGCCCTTGATACTCTTCATTACGATAACGCAAGGCTGACCGCATACTGTTTCTGCCTCGTTGAATGCTTTTTCAAGTGAGTCAAAATCGTGGGCGTCGGCTGTGATAACGTGCCAGCCAAATGCTGCAAACTTGTCAACGATAGGATATGGCGACATTACGTCCTCTATCTTTCCGTCGATCTGAAGACCGTTATTATCCACAACAGCAACGAGGTTATCAAGCTTATAATGAGCGGCAAACATTGCAGCCTCCCATACCTGACCCTCTTCGATCTCACCATCGCCAAGGATAGTATACACCTTATAGGTATCGCTTGTGAGCTTTCCTGACAGCGCCATACCGCAGGCTACAGAAATGCCCTGTCCAAGGGATCCAGAGGACATATCTACGCCAGGGATAGAGATACAAGGGTGACCCTGAAGCATTGCACCGATATGTCTGAGGGACTTCAGCTCCTCCTTTGGAAAAAAGCCTTTTTCTGCAAGAGTTGCATAGAGTGCAGGTGCTGTGTGACCCTTTGAAAGCACGAGTCTATCTCTCTCAGGCTCTTCCGGCTTATCAGGATATACGTTCATCTTGGCAAAATAAAGATAAGTGAGCAGATCTGCTATAGAAAGCGATCCGCCCGGATGACCCGACTTTGCGTTGAATACTCCCTCGAGTATTCCAAGACGAACCTTGCAGGCTGTGATCTCAAGCTGTTTCTTTAATGTTTCGTCCATACTTTTGACCTCCAAAAAAATATTATTTCTTCAGTTTTTCAAAAATTTCATCTATGACTGCGGCAATAAAATCCTCCTCGCAGGACTGCTCAAAGACCTTATCCGCAACCTTTTTGACCTCCTCTGCCGCATTTGACGGGCAATATGCCACGTCAGCCGCTTGAAGAAGTTCAATATCATTATTATAGTCGCCTGCTGCCACGAAAGTAAAATCCTCCATGCCACAAGCTTTTCTTAGCTCCTCAAGAGCCGTACCTTTTGATATATTCTGTGGAAGTATCTCGTAATACTCGATACTTGAACGCACAAAATCTACACCTTTGTAGCCTTTTTTTGCCACATAGTTTATAAGCTCGTCCATACGCTCAGGCTCAACTGCAAAAAGCACCTTATACCAGTTCTTGTCAGGTATCTCGTCAACGGCACACTGAACGGGAATGAGCTTACAGATCTCGTTATGGCGCTTTTCCATAGGGGTCATGCTTGGCACATAGACCTCGTTGACAGTAAGCACTTCACAGCCAACATAAGGATTATCGGCAAGTATCTCCTTGACGATATCCGCCGCAAAGCTTGGCAGAAAGACGTTATATATCTGCTCTTTTGTGTGGATATCGTAGACCATTCCGCCGTTTGACATTATGATAGGACAATTCACATTCACCATGTCAAAATACTGTCTAGCCGCCTGAATGGCTCTGCCTGTAGCGATAGAGAATCTGCCACCAGCCTCTTCAAAACGCTTGACAGCGGCGAGAGTTTTCGGGGTAGGTATCTTGCTTGCGGGAAGAAAAGTTCCGTCCATATCCGTTATAAGCAGGACTTTTGATATATCTTCAAACATAAAATCACTTCCGTGGGTCAATTCCCTGCTCTGAGTTTTTTCAGCACCGCCTGAAAATAATCGGGCAATTCGCTGTCAAACTCCATATATTCCTTGGTCGCAGGGTGTATAAAACCAATTTTCTTTGCGTGGAGGCACTGCCCCTCGATTCCCTTTACAGCTTTGCCGTAAACATCGTCGCCGTAGACAGGGTGACCGATATAGGCGGAATGTACTCTTATCTGGTGGGTTCGGCCTGTTTCAAGGCGGAATTTCACCAGCGAATACTGACCTAACTCCTCCAGCACCTCATAATTGGTAACTGCGTGCTTGGAGTTTTGCTCTGTCACGCACATTTTCTTTCTGTCATATTTGCTTCTGCCGATAGGTGCGTCAACCGTACCGGTAGGAGTCTTTAGGCGGCCGCCTGTGAGTACAGCTTCATACTCTCTTGTAAAGCTATGCTCTTTTATCTGAGCCGCAAGAAAGTTATGTGCGCTGTCGGTCTTGGCAACGATCAGCAGACCGCTTGTATTTTTGTCTATCCTATGGACTATCCCGGGGCGAATGACGCCGTTTATTGAAGAGAGCCTGCCCTGACAATGATAAAGCAATGCGTTCACCAAAGTGCCATCGGGATTGCCTGCGGCAGGATGCACCACCATGCCTTTAGGTTTATTCACCACAAGCAGCTCGCTGTCCTCATAGACTATTTCCACGGGGATATCCTGTGGCTTGACGTCAAGCTCCACAGGGTCGGGAATAATTATCTCAACGCTGTCACCGTTATGCAGCTTATAATTTTTCGATACTTTTTTTCCGCCAACTGTGACGCCACCGTCCTCGATAAGCTTCTGCACAGCGGAACGTGTAAGACCTGTATCCTGCGCTGACAAAAATCTGTCGATACGCTCGCCTGTTTGCTCGGCAGTGGCAATGAAATCAAGCTTTGTCATTTTCGTCTTTGACCTTTATATCGTCACGGATCGGCTTTTTCTTTTCGTCCAAAAAGCAGAAGCAGATAACGAACAAAATTCCGCCGATAACGATACAGATATCCGCAAAGTTGAAGATAGGGAAATTGATAGGCTCGAACTTGATGTAGTCCACCACTTCTTTTACCCTTATTCTGTCAATAAGGTTGCCGATACCGCCTGCAAGCACCATAGCCAACGACACAAGCTCCAGCTTTGAGCCTTTGCGTATCTTATACATATAGATCACCGCCACGATCAGTACGACAACAGGCAGACCGATAAGAAACCAAGTCTTCCCTGACATCATGCTCCATGCTGCTCCTGAGTTCCTTATATGTGTCAGGCTGAACACCTTAAAGCTGCCAAACTTTATGACCTCCACAGGCTGACCATTCAACGGCAGGTTATTTGTCACAGCAAGCTTTATGAGCTGGTCGGCGGCAACGAGAACTGCCATGATAACAAGCGAAATTACAAACATCTATTCCCTACTCCATTTATGAACAGTAAGGCTCTGCGGAAAACAGAGCCTTTGAATTAATTATTTTTACCAAATTTAAGCTCAGCAGGAGCTGTCTTTGGTATAACAGGGTCGAAAGAACCAGTGTTAAGTATCTTCTCAACGTGCTCGCTATCAGTAACAGGTGCAGATTCAGCCTCAACAGTTTCCTCCGGCTCGGCTGTTTCCTCTGCCTGCTCCTCTGCAGCTTCCTGTGTTTCCTCGACTGTTTCTTCTTCCTCATACTCCTCTGCTGTATCCTCGGCAGGCTCGGACGCAGGAATTTCCATAATAAGTCTTATCTGCTTATTATAAAGCTGAGTAAGGTCAGCCTTGAACTGAGTTACCTCAGCCTTGAGGTTCTCAAACTTAGCAAGCTCCTCGTCATAAGCGGCTCTTACTTCATTTATCTTCTTTTCTGTTATCTCGGTATTAGTTCTGATAAGCTCAGCGCACTTTTCCTTATGCTCCTTAACTATTCTCTCACACTCAGAGGCACTCTGCTCTGCGAGTCTTACTTGCTCTGTTTTGGCAGACTCGATCATATCGTGAGCCTGAGTTTTGGCCTCAGTAAGTATCTTATTCGACTCTTTCTGAGCCACGACAAGAGCCTGCTGGATAGCTTCCTCGTCCTCTCTGTACTCGTTTATCTTCTCAACGAGCTTGATTATCTTTGCTTCGGTATCCTGATTTGCCTTTACGACTTCGGCATAATCCTCGGCTACCTGCTCAAGAAATTCTTTTACGTCTTCTTTTGAATAGCCGTTTTTCTCGGTATCAAAAGTTTTTCCTTTAATATTATTTGGATTTAACATACTAGGACCTCCGTGATCTTTACACAAATTTATTTAAAGTTATATGTATTCTGTCTTTTTTAGTTGTGCCGTCAACTGAAAGGAGCTTGAATTTTCCGCATCCTCTCACTGAAAATGTACAGCCCTCTTCAAGAAGTATTTTCGGTGAATTTTTCGGCATATGGTCTATTTCGATGCCCACGTTTTTTATAAGCTGTGCTGACTTTTCTCGTGATATCCTTGCGGCAAGACTTAAGATACAATCTGCACGCATGGAAGCCACAGTACCGCTTATTTCCTGAATTTTCTGCTCAATATGTATACTGCCGTCATAGCCTTCCTGGAGCTTTACTCCTGCTCTGCCGACTTTCGTCAGAGCACTTGTCACCTCGCCTGCAACAGATGAACGCAGGAACACCGCTGACTTTCCATCTCCCACAAGAATGTCGCCAACGCTGTCTCTTGTTATTCTTAATCCCATAAGCGAGCCTAGGATATCTCTGTGAGTTATTTTATCCTCTTTGCGATACAGCAGGGTAATTGCGGTGATAGGAAAATCCTCACTTTCCGCCTCGCCATACTCAGGATAGACGCACAGCATACGCCTTGCGGCGTTTTCATATCCGCCCCAAAGCCTATAATTCTCATATTTCACAGACGCCATGAGTTTTTCACACAGCAGACACTGCCTCTCATCGAGAAACGCAGAAAACTTTGTTATATACTTTTCATCAGCCGCCATTATCCAATCGGACACTCTGTCTAACAGACGGATATCGTCCTCAGACAGGTCGGGCAAAAACTGATATTTAGCACGAGCCATTTTTAGAAGCTGTAGCCGTTATTTTCAAGCTCGCTCATAAGGTCAACTCCTGAGAAGCCAACGTTTCTAGGCATGATTGCGAAAGTTTTCTGAGCCATCATCTTGATGTCTGCACCATTTGCATACGCAACGCCTGAGATAAAGTCAAGTATTCTCTTTGCGTCCTCGCTCTTGACAGTTTCCAGGTTGAGAAGAACTGTCTTTCCCTCATTTATATCGCCGCCGATAGACTTGACCTCTGAAAAATCGTTTGGTCTTGCAAGAACTATCTGCAAAGTCGTAGTTTGCTCCATTCTTACCGGACGTGCGTTATTGCCATATGCACCTGTGTTCTTTGGTGCTTCGTTGTATTCTGTTTTATTCTCATACATCGGCTGCTGATACATTGCGTCCTCCTGCTCAAGTTCATCTTCGCCTACAAAGAGATTTTTTAATTTCTGCATTGCACCCATTTTCAATCCTCCAAATATTTTCTAGCTCCGAAAAGCTTTGTTCCGATCCTCACCAAATTCGAGCCATGCTTTATGGCAAGCTCATAGTCCCCAGACATTCCCATTGAGAGAATATCCATAGACACGTTCGGTATATCCTTTTCCTTTACACTAAGAAAGATACCGTGCATTTTTTCAAAAACGTCCTCCCCTGAGCCAACAGGAGGGATAGCCATAAGACCCTTAACAGAAACGTTAGGCAGCTGCGCGGTCTGTCTTACAAGCTCCTCCGCCATTTCAGCGGAAACACCGCTTTTAGTAGCCTCGTCGCCTATATTTATTTCCACAAGGACGTTCATAGTTTTATTATTCTTCACTGCAAGCCTGCTTATCTCATGAGCAAGCTTCAGGTTATCGACAGACTGTATCAGAGTAACGTCATTGATTATATATTTCACCTTATTGGTCTGCAAATGTCCGATAAACTGCACTTCTGCACTTTTATCGTAAGCTTCCTTCTTGGAAAGAAACTCCTGCACCCTGTTTTCGCCCAGCAGCTTAAAGCCCTGAGCCACGGCGAAATTCACCTTTTCAGGCGGCACTGTCTTTGTGACAGCCATTATCCTGACTTCTTCGTCAGGCTTACGCCATTTTGCTTTGGCGTTCTCTACATTATAACATATTTCCTTACAGTTTTCAAGAACCTCCGGAAAATAATTATCCTGAGGTGACAGCGTTGCTGTCTGATCTACTTTGCTGCACATCTTCATCTGATACCACCTCTAACAAAATTTGATCGTAAAGCAGCAGATAATCCTCGTTTGAGGTATTTTCAGAGAGCACATAATCATCGCCCTCGTAAATAACATTGATCTTCTTAAAGGTAACGTCCTTGCCGAGTATCACATAAACGCCCTTCTGATCGCCCTGAAAACGTATCGCACTTCTTGGAACTTTAAGGCCCTGATACTCGTCGAAGATAAGCTCCGCAGACTGCACTCTTGACTCAACAAGGGCTTCGTCAAGTCTGTCGCATGAAAGCACAACGACCACCTTGTTCTCATCGTCCTCACAAGGCTTAACAGACTCCACCTTAACGTCATAGATGTTTTTTGTGGTACTGAGCGTCATTCTGAGCCATGCGCCCTCTGTTATCCTTTTATCGTTTTCCATGATCCCTGCTATCCTGCATGAATAGTCGGAAAACATTTTGCCAATGGCGTTCGGTGCGTCCTTACTAGGCTGGTCGATGACCTTTTGGATATCCTTGTCAGTGAGCTGGGAAGCGTTCTCCATAGTAAGCTCGCTCTCATAGCCGTCTGCATAGGAAACAAAATAGCCTGTTTCGTCAGCAGTGATCGTTTTTCCTGAGCCTGAGGTCTGTTTCTCCAGCTCCTTGACTTTTGCCTGAAGCTGGCTTATCCTTTCGTCATAGCTCTGCTCGGTCTTTGTGACGATATTATAAATATTCATCACAAGGGACATATCCTCTCTTGTTTTTGCAAACTCAGAGAAATTATCCTGAGAAGAATATGAGAGAAGCTCCTTATATTCCTTATCTATCTTGCTTTTGAGCGTTTCAGGCTGAACATAATTCGTTGTACCCGGATTTTGTGCTCTTTCAAGGGCGGCTATCTCGCTTTCAAGTATCTTTATCTTGTTTTTCGCTGTAACAGCGTCCTCAGAAGAATAAACTGACGCTATGGTATTGCCAACAGATATTTTACTGCCGTCGGAATAGGTATAATCCAAAACTCCGCCGCCGTCATAGGTGACAACCTTTTCATCTCTGATTACAACGCCCTTAAAAGCAATATCCTCATTGATAGTAACAAGCACAGCTTCCTCGGTGTCATGACGCTCTGTAAGTGCACTGTATATCTGACTGCCGATAGTTGTGATTATCAGCACAGAAAGCAGACCGGTAAGTATTTTAACGGTCAGAGAATTCATTTTTTACTGCCCGCCCTCTTAAATATCTGAATTGCCTGCGGCGTCAAGAACGTTGATATATCTTGACGGAACGATAGTTGAGATAGCATGCTTATAAACTATGTTCTGCTTGCCCTCGCAATCGAGAACTACAACATAGCTGTCAAAGCCCTTTACAACGCCTTTGAACTGGTAGCCGTTCATAAGGATAAAAGTAGACGCTATCTTGTCTTTTCTGATCTGGTTGAGTATAACGTCCTGAAGATTAAGATTCTTATTCATAAATAACACTCCTAAAAATTTTTACAGCATTGTATTGCTTTTTTTACTATAAAATCTTTCAAATTATATTATATCACATAATTTCCGATTTGGCTATAATAATTTTGATATTTTCTATATTTTTTTGAAAACTATCAAATTTATCTGTTTCAACCCACTTAATTCCGTCAACTCGTCTAAACCAAGTAAGCTGTCTTTTGGCATAATGACGGCTTTCCTGTTTGATTTTGTCGAGACATTCACAAAGCTCAGCTTTGCCTTCAAAATACGGCACGAGCTCCTTATAGCCTATCGCCTGATAAGCCGTAGCAGGGGTAAAGCTGTCATAAAAAACTCTGCACTCCTCTATAAGCCCGTTTTCCACCATTACATCAACACGGCGGTTTATACGGTCATAGAGATACTGTCTGTCGGAAGCTGTAAGACCGATAATGCAGGCGTTATATGGCGACTTCTCACGGCGGCTGTTCACCTTATGCTGTGAAAGCGGTATACCTGTAGTTTCAAAGACTTCAAGTCCTCGTATGACCCTTGGCAGGTTGTTTTCATGGACTTTTTCCGCAGTTTCGGGATCGACCTCTCTGAGCCTTTTCCACAAAACGTGACCGCCCAGCGTCTTGGCTTCCTCCTCAAGACGTTTTCTGACTGAGCCGTCCGTTTCGGTATCGTCAAAGATTACGTTGTTCACAAGTGAGCTTATATAAAGACCTGTTCCCCCGCAGAGAATAGGAACTTTGCCACGGCTGTGTATCTCTCTGATACGCTCACCTGCGAGCTTCACATAATCTGCCACGGAAAAAGCCTGCTCAGGCTCGAGAAAATCTACAAGATAATGTGGCACGCCCTGCATTTCCTCTTTGGTAGGCTTTGCAGTGGCGATGCTCAGACCCTTATATATCTGCATAGAGTCTGCGGAAACTATCTCACCGTCATATATCTTTGCAAGCTCCACTGCGCAGGCGGTCTTTCCGCTGGCGGTAGGCCCTGCAATGACAAGGAGAGGTATTTTATTTTCCATAGCTTTCGCCTCCTGCATTTTTTATAGAACTCGTCTGAACTGCTTTTCGATATCTCTTTTGGTGAGGGTTATCATAACAGGTCTGCCATGAGGGCAATATCTGATATTTTCCTGACCATAAACGGCGTTTACGAGCGCCTGCAATTCTATTCCGCTGTTGGTATCGTTCGCCTTTATTGCCGCTTTGCAGGCGATAGAATGGTAGAGGTCGTCAAAAAGCTCTATTTGCGGATTGAGTTTATTCTCGATAAAATTCTTTGCAAGTTCGCTGATTATATCCGCAGGGTTATCGTCACCAAGAATGATAGGCACGCCCTTTACTGCAACAGTTGGCGCAACGTCAGGCTCTATCTCAAAGCCAAGCTGTGACACCTTATCGAGGTTTGCGGTGAGAGCGTCATACTCGTCATAGGAAAGCAACACCATGATAGGCTCTAGAAACATTTGCGTTTCAAGCTGTTCGGCATCGCTTTTTATCCTCTCGAAAATATATCTCTCATGGGCGGCATGCTTATCCATAAGTATCATTTCGTCGCCCACCTGTGCCACAACATAGGTCTTGAAAAGCTCGCCCACCACAACCGGCTTCGGCTTTTCAGGCTCTTTCTCCTCCACGATAACGGAAACAGGCTTTTTCTTTGTGAAGCTTTGAGCGTCGATAAACTTGAAAGCTTCTCCGCTCTGCTCCTCCGGCTCTTCGGGGAGAGGCATCTCGCTTATCGCCTTGTTTATCTCCTCCACTGTCACCTTATGGGGCTTCGGCTCAGGGCCTGAAAGCTCTGTAACGGCTGTTTCTTTCTTTGCAGGCTGTTCAAGGCTTGCAAGGAACATATCGTCACTGCCGCTGAGCTTTTCTTTTTCTTCCTCAGTTATGCTCCTGCACTCCACAGTTTTAAGCGTTGGTGCAGGCTTTTGATAGCTGTACGAATTTTCGTACTGTTTCTCTGCCTGCGGCTTTAGGGCAGGTATATCAGCCTTTGAGGCAGCAGGCTTTTGACTATTATCCTCCATGGCGAATTTAAGCTGGACGCTGTTATCTTTTTTAGGTATATCAAAAAGCTCTCTGTCGGTGAAATTACGCTTGTTGTCAAGGTGCATCTCATTAGGTCTGTCATTCTTCATAAGGGAATTTTTCACTGCAAAGAACACAGCCTCGTGCATAAGCTTTTCGTCTGAAAAACGCACTTCTATTTTAGTAGGGTGGACGTTCACATCTATGGTATTCGGTGGGATATCAATATAAAGCACGCAAGCCGGGAATTTTCCCGTCATAAGAAGATTTCTGTAGGCTTCTTCAAGTGCCGCCGCACAAGCCCTTGATTTCACATATCTTTTGTTCACAAAGAAATTCTGAAAACGTCTGTTAGGCTTTGCAGACAGAGGCTTCACAGTGAAGCCTGTTATGTGCATACCCTGCCATGTATAGTCAACTTCAAGCATGGAGTTTGCAAAATCTCTGCCATAAACTGAATAAACCGCGGAATATATCTTGCCGTCCCCTGCTGTCAATATCTCAACTTTATTATCCCTGATGAACTTGAATGATATCTCAGGGTGTGAAAGGGTAAGCTTTGTAACAAGGTCTGCGGCAAAATTGCCCTCTGAAACGTCCTTTTTCAGAAACTTCAGTCTTGCAGGAACATTATAGAAAATATCCCTCACAACGAAAGTTGTGCCGTCAGGACAGCCGCACTCTTCGCAGGTCTTTTCCACTGCGCCCTCGATAACATAATGCGTTCCATAATCCTCCTCAGGACGTTTCGTAAGCACGTCTACCTTGGATACGGCACAAATAGAAGCAAGTGCTTCACCTCTGAAGCCGAGGGTCATAATACTGTCAAGGTCATTTTTTGCTGATATCTTACTTGTTGCATGACGAAGAAAGGCTATAGGCAGATCATCTTTTGAGATACCCTTGCCGTTATCCGTCACTCTTATATAGGTGCGGCCACCGTTTTTTATCTCAACTGTTATGACGTTCGCACCTGCGTCTATTGCGTTTTCAAGAAGCTCTTTTATTATTGAAGCAGGTCTGTCTATTACCTCGCCTGCCGCAATAAGCTCGGAAACTTCCTTGCTCAGAACTTTTATTTCTGACATTTTTCTATCCTTTTCTATGGCTCTTTCCAAAAGCCGCCTGTATGAAAATTCTCCTTGCCTGTTGGCTTTGCTGTCAAGTGGAACATGACACAGCCGTCAGGACAGACGATAGTTTTTGTATATTTGCTGTCGCCGCCTATCTTAGTGAGATCTCCTCCGCTGCGGACAGCTTCCATAATGGGATAAAGCATCATCATTGTTTTACTGCAAATGCCATAGCCGTTCTTATTCACAGGACAGCCATAGGCGCAGAAATATTTATCCCCTATCTCCTCGCCGTTTCGGCAATATCTTTCCGTATGGTCGCCACGGAGAAATCCCGTGACCTCTATTTCAAACTCGTACTCCTCGTCATACCACTTTTTCATGACGCTCACCTAAACATATTTCAGCAAGTCTTTCACAAAATCTCTAAGCTCGTTGTCGGTCATTTCGTCTATGTTAGTCTTTCTCAGCCTGTCGGTAACGATGCTGTCGCTTATTTTGTCAAAGGATATCTGGTCGCTTTCTATCTGCTGAGCGGCAATTCTTGCCTTTTTGTTTTCCGCTTCAAGCTGTTCGAGAAGCTCTTTGGCTCTGTTTATTATCTTGTTTGGCAGACCCGCAAGCTTTGCCACCTCTATGCCGTAGCTTTCGTCAACTCCGCCCGGAACTATCTTTCTAAGGAACTTGATACTATCCCCCTGACGCTTTACTGCAACAGAGAAATTTCTCACGCCGTCAAGCTCTTTTTCAAGGCTGATAAGCTCGTGATAGTGGGTAGCAAACAGGGTCTTACAGCCCATTGATCTGTTGGTGGAGATGTACTCTGACACTGCCCTTGCAATGGAGATTCCGTCAAATGTGGAAGTACCTCTGCCCACCTCGTCGAGGATAACAAGGCTGTTCTTGGTGGCGTGCTTTACGATATCTGCAACCTCGCTCATTTCCACCATGAAGGTAGACTGACCTGCGGTAAGGTCATCAGAAGCGCCTATTCTTGTGAAAATCTGGTCGACCACAGATATTTTTGCATAGTCCGCAGGCACAAAACAGCCTATCTGAGCCATAAGGGTGATAAGAGCAACCTGACGCATATATGTGGATTTACCTGACATATTTGGACCTGTGATGACAGCCATTCTGTTGCTTGTAAGATCAAGATATGTGTCATTAGGCACGAAAACCTCATCTTTCTGCATAAGCTCAACAACGGGGTGTCTGCCGTTTTTGATATCTATAATGCCGTCAATGGCTATCTCAGGCTTTGTATAGTTATTGTTCACCGCCGCAGTTGCAAACGAGCAAAGCACGTCTATCTGCGCCACTGCTGTGGCAGTTTCCTGCACAAGTCTGAGCTGTGTGGCTGCAAAATCTCTTATCTCCGCAAATATTTCCTGCTCAAGAGTTGCTATCTTATCGCTTGCACCGAGGATAGTGTTCTCTGCGACTTTAAGCTCGTCCGTGATAAAACGCTCGCAGTTGGCAAGGGTCTGTTTTCTTATATAGTTGTCAGGCACAAGGTCATAGTAAGACTTTGTTACCTCGATATAATATCCGAAAACTCGGTTATAGCCTATTTTCAGATTTTTGATACCCGTTTTTTCTCTTTCACGCTCTGCGATATCATCAATTATACCCTTGCCTCCTGAGATTATATTTCTCAGTCCGTCAAGCTGTTCGTTGAAGCCGTCTTTGATAACGTTGCCGTCCTTGACATTAACAGGCGGTTCGTCAACAATGGCGTTCTCAACAAGGTTTGAGATAGCTTCAAGGGTGGATATTTTATTGTTGCAGTTTGCAAGAAGCTTTGAATCAAAACCTTTGAGAAGCTCCTTTATCTCAGGGAGTTTAAGTGCTGTCAGCGATAGTGATTTAAGATCTCTAGGGGTAGCGGTCTTATACATGACCCTTGTCATAAGTCTTTCAAGGTCATAGACTCCTCCCAGTATCTCTTTTAGCTCGCCAAGTTCAACAGGCTTCATTGTGAGCTGTTCAACAGCGTCAAGTCTGTCGATTATCTTTGCAGGATTGACAAGGGGCTGTTCAAGGAAGGACTTGAGCATACGCTTGCCCATTGAAGTTTTGGTATGGTCAAGCACCCACAGGAGAGAGCCTTTTTTCTCTTTATTTCTGAGAGTTTCTGTAAGCTCCAGATTTCTTCTTGCAGTGAAGCCGATAGTCATGATAGGGTCGGCGTCATGCTTTATTATCTCGGAAAATCTGCCCACCAATGCTTTCTGTGTATCGTGTATGTATGCAAAAAGTCCGCACACCGCAAATGCTGCAACTGTGTCAGGCTTAACGCCAATAGATTCAAGGCTGTTTGTGGAAAACTGTTTCAGCACCTCTTCTGTATGTATCTCAGGGGAAAAATCGTTCTCCTCCAAAAGCTGAACGCTGGTCTTGAGCTTTTCTCTTATGAAGCTTGAAAGCTCTTTATTTGACAGAAAAGCGTCATTTATAAGTATCTCCGCAGGGGAAAATCTCGACAGCTCATTTATAGCCGAGCTTGTCATTTCCTTGCCCTCAAACTCAAACAGATGCACCTCGCCTGTGGAAATATCCGCAAGACACAATGCGCTTTCCTTGGCTCTCATATAAAATGCACAGATATAGTTGTTGGACGTTTCATCAAGCATACTGCTTTCGATAAGCGTACCAGGGGTGACTACTCTTATTACCTCTCTCGGCACTATGCCCTTGCACATGGCAGGATCCATGGTCTGCTCGCAGATAGCCACGTTGTAGCCTTTTTCAATAAGCTTTTTCAGATAAACGTCGCAGGCGTGGTGAGGCACACCGCACATAGGCGCTCTTTCTTCAAGTCCGCAGTCACGGCCTGTCAAAGTAAGTTCAAGCTCTCTTGACGCAATGATAGCGTCATCAAAGAACATTTCATAAAAATCTCCCAGTCTGTAGAACAGTATATGGTTTTTATATTTGTTCTTTACTTCAAAATACTGCTTCATCATTGGTGACAGCTTTGAAAAATCTATATCTTTGGTTTCCACTCAAACTCACTCCGTTTCATATATTTATCCACGCACATATCCCTATAGAAATTATCCGCCCCAGTCTGAAGTGGTCTTCAGATTCGGGCAGACGGGGGATAAGCTCCCCCTGACTGTTATTCGTTTTTTGATACTGTCTTAGTGACAGCCGCCGCATGATGCGCAGCTTCCTGAACAGCTATGAGGAGCTTCCTCTGGGCAAGTCATTGGATCTTCGCCGTTTGCAGCCATTGAGATGATATAGTTTACAGAGCCGAGGAGCTTATCCATAACTTCTTTAGCTTCGTTAAATGCGATCATCTTAGGCATAGCCATGATCTCGTCATAAAGCTCTCTGATCTGAGTGTCAAGTGCTGTCATCTTCTCGCCGTCCTTATCAGGCTTCTGCATCTCAACGCTGAGCTGTGAACGGAGCTGATTGAACTCGCCTATTTTGTTCTGTATCTCAACATCTGTATCATTGATAGAACAAGCCTCCATATAAGCCTTGTATCTCTCGTCTTCCTGAATAGCCTGTCCAAGCTTTCTTGTCATTTCAATTACATCCATGGTAATTCTCCTTTAAATATTATTCAGCTTTCGCTGTTATTTATCTTCAACAAGCTCGCCTCTCAAAGCCCAGTTCATTGCCTTTGTTATGCGAACCTGAATGAATTTACCGATATATTTTTTATCTGCTTTCACCTCGACGATCATATCCTCGTCGCTCTTGCCTGTGAGATAATCAGCGCCGGTTCTGCCCTCGCCTGTTGGCAGCACGGTTACAGTTCTTCCCACAAATCTTGAAAGCCACGCTGTTGACACCTCTCTCTGCTCCAAAAGCAGTTCTCTCAGCCACAGACCCTTCTGCTTATCTGAGATGTGATCCTCCATTTCGGCAGCCTTTGTGCCGCTTCGTCTTGAATACACAAAAGAATAGATATTATCGTACTTTACCTTTTTGATAAGCTCCTTAGTTTCGCAGAACTCCTCGTATGTTTCACTTGGGAAGCCAACGATAAGGTCTGTTGTGAATGAAAACTCAGGGTCTTTGCTTCTGGCATAGTCGATTATTTTCAGATAATCCGCCGTGGTATAGCGGCGATTCATAAGCTTTAGTATCCTGTCTGAGCCTGCCTGCACAGGAAGATGCAAATGCTTGCACACCTTTTTGCACTCAAGTATAGCGTCAATAAGCTCATGGCTTGCGTCCTTTGGGTGGCTTGACATAAATCTTATGCGGAAGTCCCCCTCTATCTTGTCAAGCTCTCTCAAAAGCTCAGGAAAACCATAACTGTATGAATTAACGTTCTGACCAAGCAATGTTATTTCCTTATAGCCGTTTTTCACAAGTGCTTTTACCTCTGCGATAACGGACTCAGGCTTTCTGCTGCGTTCTCTGCCTCTGACATAAGGCACTATGCAATAGGTGCAGAAATTGTTGCAGCCATACATGATAGGCACGAACGCTCTTATCTTATCGTCACGAAGCTGCAAAAAGTCCTCGTTTATGTCAACATGATTTTCTGACAGATTAAAAATCCTGTCATGCTTTGATATTATCTCCCATAGCATATTGTACATATCGTTGTATGCAAAAGTTCCGAAAACAAGATCCACCTGACGATAGGTCTTTTTTATCTTCTCGGCAACGTGCTTCTGCTGAGCCATACAGCCGCAGATACCTATAATAAGCTCGGGATTGTTTTCTTTGAGATGTTTAAGGTCGCCAAGCTTGCCGAACACCTTGTCCTCGGCATTTTCTCTTACCGCACAGGTATTATACAGTATAAGCTGAGCCTCGTTCACATCGGACGTGAACTCATAGCCCACCTTTGAGAGCATACCTTTTATCTTCTCGCCGTCGCTGACGTTCTGCTGACATCCGTATGAATGGATAAGGGCAAGTGGCTTGTGACCGCAAGTTCTTTCGTATTCACCAGACCATTGGAGCAGCTTCTGCGGAGCGGTTTCCTCATTTATTATTTCCGAAAAATTCTCAGTCATTGATATCCTCATTTCATTTCGTACATTCCCTTTAATTATAAATCTTTTCAGGCTTCTTGTCAAGCGTTTTGGGAGCGAGGCTATTTCAACTTCCGTGTTGATGTTAACAAACATTTCACAATCAACAAGATTTTACTTCTACAAAACATCCCCCTTGAATTTATACATAAATAATGCTATACTTGATACATTATAAAGTATATAGGATGTGATGAAATGCTTGGCGTGTGTATGGCATTGATCGATGATGAGGAAGATAAAAGTGATTTTGAAAATATAGTAAATAAATATGAACGAAAATTATATCGTGAAGCCTTTAAAATTCTTAATTCACACGAATTGGCAGAAGAAGCCGTTTGGGAGACTTTTTACAGGATAGCAGAAAATTTTAAGAAAGTTCACAATTTGCCTGTGTACAAAATGGACGCTTATTTGATTATAACTATTAGAAGGGCATCATATCAGATCTACAACAGGGAGAAAAAATATTTTGAAAATGACTCATTTGAGGATTCTGAATATGTGCCGGATATAGCTAAGCTTAATGAGTATGATATTTCTGATCTGACTAACGCTATTGGTCAGCTTGAAGACAAGTATAAAGCTGTTATCACTTATTTTTATTATTACGGTCACAACGCAAATGAAACCGCTGATTTAATGGGGATATCCAGAAATACAGTATATAAGTATCTGAGAAAAGCTGAATCTATTTTATTGGAGAAGCTGAGAGGTGCAAACTATGAACGAAAATGAAAATTTCTGCAAAGCGATCGAACAAGCTGTTGTGCTGCCATGTGCAAAAGAAATGCAGCTGATATCTGATGAAAAATGTGATTTTTCATCAGCATATAGAAGAAGGATCCGCAGATTGACCAAAGATCAAGATAAAACACCCCATTCATTGATAAAGACGACCTTGCAAAGGATGATATTCATAATTGCCGCAATGCTTATGATCGGATCGATAACAGTAGCTGCTGTTCCACCGTTAAGAGAATGGTTTGTTGGTTTGTTTGCAAGCAGCAATGATAATAATACTGATGTCTGGAATGTACATGGGGATGTTCCTGCCGATGATCTTACAGATGTTTGTGTGTGTTGTGAACCAACATATATCCCGAATGGATTTGCTGAACAGGACCGAACTCAAGAAGAAACTATGCTTATCATTGATTATTCTTCTAATAATGAATTTATCGAGTACACTCAAAGCAGTATATTAACGAATAATCAGATAGATACGCAAAACAGGACAACTGAAAAGGTATCGATAAATGACAATGACGCTCTGCTGTCTTACGATGCCGATACATCAACTATTGTATGGACTGATGGCAGATATTCTTATACAATAACCGGAGATTTGTGTAAAAGTGACATAATTAAGATGGCTGATTCGGTAAACTCTACAAAATAAAATATTTTTCTGAAAAAGTGTGTACAAATTCACTCAAGCTTGTATCTTACTATATGAGGGGACAAAATCTTGAGGAAAGGAGTGCACATTTTTTATGCAATAATAATAAAAACAAGTACGTGCAATTGTGAAAACATACAAACTTATGTATTTCAATCAGCCATTTTCACTGCTTTTTCGGTTTGTATAATTGAAAGCTGCTGAGTTCAATGAAGATGTGAATATTCATTATGCACAATTACCCATTGCAATAATTGTGTGATATGATGAAATTTAATTTTATTTGCAACAAAATTACCCAAAAAACACTCTTATATTATGAAAGGACGTTTAATATGAAAAAGATCGTTAAGAGAATCGCAGCTATGGGTGCTGCTGTTATGATGATGAGTTCTATGGCTATTGGGGCTAGTGCGGCAAACTCCTACGATCTGCACTATACTAAAGGAGCTCCGTCATCAGATAACGTTTGTGAGAAATGGATGTATGGTATAAAGGCACAGAATAATGGCTATTTAAAATCCACCTGCAAATCCATAAATACAAGTGGCAAGTTTAGTGTCTTAGCAATGGATACAGATCTTCAAGCCATACTATTAATTGTGGTTCTTTCGATATCTGGAACAAAGGAACAACAAATTGGAAAAATTCTAATTATAAGAAGGGTTATTCTTATGATGTTGTTGCTGAATTTGGAGTGTCTGGCGGTTACACAAATATTTCAAAGTATGTTTCAAGTGCTTCTGCGTCAGGAAGTTTTAACTAAAGAATAGTATTTTGAGCCGCTGCGGATTATCTTGCTGGTAATGACGAGCGGCTCTTACTTTAGAGGATAAATTATGATGAAAAAGATTTGTATTTTGGTTGTTACGGTGTGCATGGTACTTTCAGCGTGTTCAAACAAAACTAATAATGTAAAATTCAGTGAATTTAATTCTGAATATGTGCCTGTAAATGAAATAACAGATACATATTCAAAAGCCCTCAAATTGGAGTATGCTCATTTCACTATTCGTGACAGTGTAAGAATAGCTGATGTGAGTTCAGTTAGCAGAACGTTATATAAGCCGTCGGACGGTTTTCTGTTCAATAAAGAGCAGAGATTTATAGACTATTTAAACGGCAGTCCTGTTGATCTTAGCAAAATAAGTGTTAGCAGTGACGATATGGGTGGATATCATCAGCTTAACGCCGAAGGAGGTTATCCCTACTTTATTGATTATGATGGTGGCTCGATAGTATGGATCAAAGACGAAGATGCTGAGGCTTTTTTTCTAACTAATGAAAACATTACAGTAAAACGATATTATTGTTGCAACACCTTTGATGATGAGAAATATAAGCTTAAAGACTGTGAAATGTCCATAAGTGAGGCAATAGAAAAAAGTGCTGAATTTTCAGAGGGACTGAGAAAAATTGGCTACCCACAAATGTCGCCTTTTGAGATCAGAGTTGAGAAAATAAACGATACTTATGCGTTCAGAATAGATATGGTGCAACAGGATAACGGAGTACCGTTGAGAGCAGCTAACAGTGGCTTTGAGGGCAGGGAATCCTCTGTCAATGATGTTTTCACAGGTCGATTGAGCAAAATAAATTCAAATCCAGCGGGATACACAGTGCTTATAACTTCTTCGTCCGATATAGGTTGTTTTAGAAATAATGAAAATGTATTTTGTGAATATGAAAAAGAGAATATCGACAAGGTGATAACACCATATTCTGCACTTAGATATATTGATGACAATTTAAGTGATAATTCCAGTTACGAGGTGGATTACATAGTTCTTGAAAATAAGATATACTGGGTGGACTCTGAAACGGGCGTATATTCAAGTACTCCAATGTGGACAGTTTCACTCTATAGCCCTATTGAGGAAAAATTATACTATGCTTTGGTAGATTGTGAAACGGGTGATTTTTCATTTTATTCACAAAGCAGTGGTGATATAAATTTGTAATTTTACAATATAGATCGGAGTTGATAAAGTATGGATAACAGCATAAAAATATAAGGCGATACCGCATAACTCTGTCAAGCGGTCTTTGTGCGGTATTGCCTTGTATTATAAGAAATCAAAGGAGCAACAAAATGAAGCTACATTTAAAAATAACAAGTACGATTTTATGCCTGTCGCTGTTATTCTTGTCATCTTGTGCAGAGACACCTGAAAGTGTTAAGAAAGGATCAAAAAATGAAAACACTGCGACTCAGGGATATGCTCTCACTTCGCTGGATGAAATGAGTAAAAAGAAATCGGAGTATATAGATGAACTTAAAAAGCTTGAATGTGACAATATGAATTTCAGTGATATCCTTGATATAGATATTCCGCAGAAGATAAAAACAGGAGATTTTATATGTCCTACAGGTTTTGAGGATAATTACAAGGAAATATTCACACATTATGATGAAGATTTCGATGAAGCAAATATTACGAATGACGATACTACTTACCCAACAGGTCCGAGCTATGAGGATAAAGAAAAGGGTCTGCAATTGTCGATCGGATGTACCGGATTTTTTTCGTATCAAAAGGTTTTTGATGTGCAAAAATATTACAATGAATCCGAATTCGTCAAGACGTTTCCATACTCCGAAGCTGTGGAAAGCTCAGAAAAATATAAGCTTGTTGGCAGTGAAGGAGAGCTATCTGTGCCTGAGGCTGTAAAGTTAGCACAGGATTTTGCTGATGATTTTACAAATTTCTGCAATTATCCCAATGATCTGTCAGTATCTAGAATAAGCTTGTATGAATGTTCGGACGGCTATTTTTATATGGCAAATTATACTCAGTCCGTATCTGACGTAAATATTTTGGAATATGCAGGCTATGATAGCATTGACGAAAATATGATCGTGTCCTGCGCTTTCGCATATATCTGCGGAAGCGAGGTCAATAATTTTGTCACGAACTCATACTTTGAAGAATATAAAATCGACGGTGAATTGACGAGTACATCCGATCCTGTTTCTGCCGCTAAATGTTTAAGTGATACTTTAGCAACAAATATGAAGTTGAACGTCAAGCGTATAGCTATTGAATACTGTATGATTAAAAAAGGTAATATTGAGAAAAGCACAGGAGATGAAGAAACAGACCGTGAAAAAGCTCCCTGGGCAACTTACTGCTCGTATGACATATATGAAGCTGTTCCATGCTGGGTGTTTTACTTTGACGAAACTCCGAACAAGGAAATTTATGCAACCATAAATTGTAACGATATGAATGTTTCTTTTGTTAATAATCAAAAAGGAAACGTATAACACAATAAAATGTGACCTGAGCAAAAGCGAAAATTACCATTGACTTACTGATGTTATCACATATGAGGAAGGAAGTTGCTTATGAAAAATCTAAAATTACTTGCCGCAGCGGTGGCTGTCGTTCTTGCAGGCTGTGCGCAGACACCTGACAGCGTAAGATCCTCTGCCGAGAAAGACAGTAAAGAGAGAAATGAGATCACAGCTATACAGTACATATCTTCCAACAAACTCAGTGATGACATAGACAATGCTCTTGATAAAAGCTATACTCAATTTGATCTGAGAGAAAATATCAGTGTAAAATTGCCCGAAGATTACTGTGAAGTCGATTTTACTCAGATATCGGATTATGAGGAAAATTACGAAAAGATAATGACCCGGATTTTTGGCAAGGATGTTCTCGACCGTGAGAATACAGTTCATGATGAAACCGGCGACGGCATGGTAAGTTACAGCTTTAGCGACGATGACGAGAAAATGTATGGCTGCGTTGGAAATAACGGCTTTATCTGTTTTGCCAAGCCCTCAGCTTTTGATAATCTCTTTAACGGCGGAAACAGAGTCAAGATCTATCATATTGACAGAGATGACGATCTTTCAGACAGCTATGAACTGGACGGAACTTCAGTCACGATCAAGCAGGCAGCTGATTTTGCTCAGGAATGGCTCGATAAGAACTATGCCGATCTTGAACCTGACTTGGAGATAGCCGTTAAAACTATAATTGTAAGACAAAGCGATCAGGGCATTTACTCTTTTGATATCCATGCGTCTAAAAAATACAACGGAGTATTGCTTGACGATCTTGTGCAAATGACAGATACGTCTGATGAAAGTATGTCGAAAATGAAATATATCACGCAGGGCATATATATGCAGATGTTTAAAAGCGACGAGATAGGCAGCCTTACTAACGGCAACGGTATCTTGATACCAAAAAAAGAAAGATCTGTTGATAAGATAATTTCCCTGTCAAGTGCAATGGGGTATATTGAAAATACTTTTACAGATTTTAATGAGAAAATGGAGATAAGTGCCATTGACCTTAAATACACACTCACCCCTCTTAACGATAATAAAAACGGTCAAAGCTGCTACGATGCAGGCATAAAATTTGACAGCCATTTGGTCTGGGAGTTTGTTATGGATGTTCCCGAAAATGAAATACCAGTAGGTGATGAATATTCATCGGCAGGCAATATTCAGCGATTTATTTATCTTGACGCTGAAAGCGGCGATCTTGATTATGAGTTTGATATAAATATGCTTATGCAGTGAGGTAGATCATGAAACAAAAGAAGTTTATGACGTTTTCGTGTATCGTGTTTTCTGCTGTTATTTTTCTGACTTCCTGTGGGGAAAATAAACCACAGTCGGATCTCTCTGCTGTTGACAGCGTGTCAAATATGCCGGAGAGCACCGTGTCAAAGCCAAGTTCGGAATTTGAGAACATAACTGTGGAAACAGAAAAATATGAGAATGAACAGCTTACATTCACATATGAGGGCAAAAGCTATACATTGCCGCTTTCAAGAGATAACTTTAAAGACGATATAGTTTATTATCCTGGATCAAAGCTCCACTCAGAACAGATCATAAACAATAAGCTTGGTGAAAAGGTCACTGCTGTTCTTACCGTTGATGATGGAATAACTAAGATCAAGCTGTGTGATGTTATAGGTCAAAACGGCAAAGTTTTTTCAAACAGCGGCGGCATTTGTACTATGACAAGAACGGGCGGATCTGCCTGTGAATTTACAGATCCACAAAGAACATTAAAAGCCGACCTGAACGATCTTATAGTATATCAGGAAATAAACTATCCCGATGAAGTCGATGATGTTGTATATGTGGGGTATCTTTTCAAGGACAATAATTTTATCCTTAATCAACTGTATGTTGCCGAATATGACGAAAATGGAGAGAAAAACTATGAAGAACAGCTAAACCGTGACCTCCCCAGCTTTTTCGGCACAGTACAGACCATAGGCGACAACATGGCCGAAATTAAGCTCACAGACAAAAAGACAGTATGCACAGTGCCTACATATTATTGCGACGGTGAGCTTAGCGAGGGGCTTGAAGTCATGGTGATACTCGACAGCTCCACAGATCTTTTCGGGAGCGGAAAGTCGGAGAGTTTTGATTACGCCGTTATCTGCACCGACCCTGCGGAGTATGACCCCTCAGGGCATGAGTTTGGAACGCTCGCCTACGCCAAAGCTGACAGCAATAATCTTGGTAGGTTTATCTACACCGAGATCGGAGATATAGAGAAATGAAACTAAAACTTCTAAACGCAATAAAATGTGACCTGAACAAAAGCATAATAAACATAGGCTTTGCAGGTGCGGTGCTGCTGACGACAGTGCTTGCTTTCACCTCCTCAGCCTATACAGACCTTGCCACCGATAAATCATATTCGGTGTTCGAGTCACTTTTCACCCTCGATAAAAATATCCTCCGCACCGACCCAATGCTGTCCTCAGTGCTGGTTTTCAGAAACGGACTTTCGGGATATATCACAATGTTTTTGCCTATTGTCGTGGCATTCCCTTTCATGGTGTCTTTCTGTGCAGAGCGAAATAACGGACTGATGCGTTTCACCATATCTCGCACAGGCAAGCTAAGATATTATCTTTCAAAATTCATATCCGCACTTATCTCAGGCGGATTTGCCGTTATGCTAGGTATAGCTGTTTACGGCATAGCCTGTGCAGTGCTTTTTCAACCACTTTCGAAGTTTGACGTATCAGCCGACCAGCTTCAATACATAATGCAAGACAGCACAGGTAGAACCATAATCAAAATGCTTGCGGTAGCTTTCGCATATGGTGCAGTTTCCACACTGCCTGCGTTTTTCCTAAGCTCATTCTGCAAAAATCCGTATATCATAACCTGCCTGCCTTTTATGCTCAACTATGTCCTCACAACAATGCTCAATAGGATAATAGACGCAAATCTTTTCAACGATAACTTTGATTTTGATAGAGCAAACGCCTTTTATCCAAGCTCTGTGACGAATTTTCTGTATATACAAAGCTTTGACAGAAGTGCAAAGTGGATAACTGCGGTGAACTGTTCGGGGGCGATCGTTGCCCTGCTGGGATTTATTATCGTGATGAATTTGCGCAAGGACAAGGGGGTGTAGGTCAGCTATGATGAAAAATTTCAGCCTTAAACAAAGCTTTTTCTGTGCAAGGGCGGAGTTCATAAAGTGGGTATGCGACGCACGAATGATAATCCTGGGAGTGCTTCTTATCTTCATTTACAGCTTTGCTATCGAGCCTCTTAAATCAAACGCAGAGCTTATGGGCGAGCCGCTGAATATCCTTGAGCCTTTTATCGCCATAGCTAATTCAGGTGCGATACTTCTTATCATACCGCTGGTTTTCCTCACACTTATAGCAGATTTTCCGAAGATAGACACCAACACAGTTTTCTACATAATGCGTGTGGGCAGGCTGAACTGGCTGTTCGGACAGCTTTTGAAGCTCATTTTTATGGCTTTATCTTATCTTGCAGTGATATTCTTGGGCGCAGTGCTTCCAATGCTTTCAGACGGTTTTTGGTACAACGGCTGGAGCAACGTGGCGACAAAGTTCGCTTCACGCTTTCCTGAACATTCGGGCAATTTCGGTGTGCAGCTTCTCCCTGAAAATCTCTACAATCAGCTCACAGTATTTTCAGCCGCAGTGCAAAGCTACCTGCTCGTGTTCGCATACCTTATGATAATTGGGCTTATCCTGCTGAGCTTTTCACTTGTGAAACACAAAACTGTGGGCTTTGTCCTTTGCGGAGCAGTGATATCTTTAGGCACAGCGTTCTGCTCCATAAAGACCACGCTTATGTGGACAATGCCAATGGCGAACAGCATAATATGGCTGCACTACACAAAATATTTCCGTGAGCCTGTTATGTCAATGAGTTTTTCGGTCAGCTATCTTGCCATATTTATAGCGGTACTGCTGGCGTTCTGCTTTATCGCCATAAGAAAATTTAATTACGACAATGTTGCTGAGATAGCAAGTTAGGGATTAGGGGGACAAAATGGATATCATCAATGTAAATGACGTATGCCTTACGCTTGGCAAAACGGAGATACTAAAGCACATAAATGTGTCCTTTGAGGAGGGCAAGATACACGGACTTATCGGGCGAAACGGCAGTGGAAAGACAATGCTTATGAAGTGCATATGCGGCTTTATCAAGCCCACGAGCGGTGAGATTATCGTTGACGGCAAGCAGGTGGGCAAGGACGTTGACTTCCCGAAAGATATGGGTATCATTATTGAAACACCTGGGTTTATACCTTACTATTCGGGCTACAAGAACTTAAAGCTTCTTGCGGGGCTTAACAACAAGATAGGTAAAGATGAGATAAGAAACAGCATGAGGCAAGTGGGGCTTGACCCTGATTTAAAACGCCACGTCCGCAAATACAGTCTAGGTATGCGGCAGCGTTTGGGACTTGCACAAGCTATCATGGAAAACCCGAAGATACTTATTCTCGACGAGCCTTTCAATGGTCTTGACAAGGACGGAGTAAAAGAAATGCGTGAGTACCTGCTTTCATACAAAGAGCAGGGCAAGACTATTCTTATATGCTCACACTCTGCGGAGGACATTTCCGTGCTGTGCGATACTGTGCATGAAATGGATAAGGGTGTTATTGAGGGGGTAAGGTGACATAGACTGAGTAAGTATGGATTCGTACAAACAGATATCAGGAGCCGATATTGATAGGTTAAAATTAGGACTGTTCTGAATAGAATAAGCTTCCACAGATTTTTTCTGTAGCAGCTTATTTTTTTGTTTATGCTATTCATTCTTGCGAAGATATCCGTCATCATCATATTTCTTAGCTATATGCTGTGCAGTTTGCCAATCGCCCCATTTGTCTACAGCCTTATCCCAAATTGTCATATATTACAACATGTTTTCTGAAAAAGTTTACATTTATAAACATGGAAGTTGAAATAGCCGGGAGCTAAGAGCCAAACAGGTCGCTTTGCAAAACAAAAAGGGGCAGAAAACTCCGCCCCCATAGATCACATATTATCCCTGAGCTTCGCCCTGACCCTCTGTATCATTTTCTTCCTTGCAGTGGGGTTCTTCAAGTCCTCTTGGGAAAAATTCTACTGTCGGGAATGCTATCTTTTCAAACATTTCGCATGGGCTGTCACTGTTTGTGGAACACTCCTTGCCAGGTACGCAGTAATCATATACAGGCACCATTATAGGCACAGGTCTTGACAACTGAATGATAGCGAAAAGTCCGATAGTGATAAGAACGTTCTTTTCCTCGCTTGGTGCAGGCTCTGCGACAAGCTTTGCGTCAAGACACATTGGCGCTGCTACGCTCACAGAAGCGCAAGGCATTGCCGCTGTGCAGCAACAGCATGAGCAGCCGCTTGTAGGCGAGGTGGTGACGACCTGATCGGCTTCGCAGGTAGAAAATCTCTGTGTGCCACCGTCGCTGCCGAAAAGAATAACTTTTTTTGTGAATGATGAGGTGCCGTAAACTACTGTTGGAGCTGCGCCTGCCGCTTCATATGCTTCTATCTGCGCCCTGAATGTGTAAGTAACGTCAACTGCGTAAAAGCCGTGGTTGAATGCCACCGGAGATATTGCAAAGCTTACGTCTGTCACGTCGATACAAGTGCTTTTGATATAAGCCGCAGCGTTTATCACGGTCTGGTCTGCCTCGCTGAATGTAAACGCAAGATCCTCCAGACAATCCTGTGACGAGCATGAATCAAACACACGCATTGCCTCGATACACATTGCTTCCTTGAAAGGTTTGCCGTTAAAATCGCTCATAGTAAGTCCTCCTATAAATCAAATCATGGAAGTTTTTTTTACTTCGCTATATTCTATTCGGCAAAAGGCTTTTGTGTGCTTAAATTTCTGAAAATCCTCTCATAAAGCAAAAAAAGCCCTGCGCATGAACGCAGAGCCTTTGGATACACATAATCAGGTGTTCTTGTCTACCTGATGAAATTTCTTCAGATTGCCTATCTTTTCGTTTCTCTCGTCAAGGACCTTTTCCACGTCAGACCACTCAAGTCCCTGATTTGCCGCAAGCACCATAACGTGATAGAGAAGGTCGTTTATCTCGTTTTTCAGCTCGTCATTGTCGCTGTTTTTAGCAGCGATAACTGTTTCTGTAGCCTCTTCTCCCACCTTTTTGCAGATCTTGTCTACGCCCTTGTCAAAAAGATAAGCTGTGTAGCTGTTCTCCTGAGCCTTGCCTGCTTCATAGTCAGCTTTACGCTGTTTTATTACCTCGAAAATTTCCTGATAAACTGTCATTTTATTCTTCCTCCGTATTATATATCTCATTGAAAAAGCAGCTATATGAGCCTGTATGGCAGGCTGCGCCTGTCTGCTTTACGTTAAGGAGCAGGGTATCGTTATCGCAGTCCGCATAGATAGATACCACCTTTTGCAGATGACCGCTTGTTGCACCCTTGTTCCAATATTCCTGTCTTGATCTGCTCCAATACCATGTATAGCCTGTTTCAAGTGTTTTTTTCAGGCTCTCCTTATTCATATAAGCAAGCATGAGCACAGTCTTTGTGTCAACGTCAAAGGCGATAGCAGGTGTAAGCTCGCTTTTTACAAAGTATTTGTCCAGATCGTTTATATCAACTTTTATTGGGTTCATTATTTGTCCTTTCTGTTGCCGTCTTGGTCGAAATTATCTTTGAGTGCTCGTTCTGTTGGTACTATCGTCCAGCACAAAACTACCACCTGTATCACTTCAGCTATGCACATTATCACAGTCGCCTTGCCGCTGCTCATAAAGAAATATGGAACACAGACCAATGCCGAAATTATCGTCATGACCGCTCCGACCTTTACCCACAGACGTCCGCAATAATTGTGGGCAAAATCCCACGTTTTCTGATTTTTCATTGACATAGCAGTGCGATAGCCCACCAAGCCGTTGATATCTTTCGGTGTATGCTTATACATCAGATAGCCGCACAATACCATAAGCACTGGTATAAACAAAGTAAATACGATATTGAAAACAATCATTATGCTCACCTCACGATAATTCCCTTACTCCTGCAATCGTCCTTTACCTGTCCAACTGTCAGCTCTTTGAAATGGAAAAGGCTTGCGGCAAGAGCCGCCGAGCAGTCTGTTTCAAGGAAAGCGTCAGCAAAGTCTGAAAGCTTTCCTGCTCCGCCGCTTGCGATAACAGGTATCTTTACAGCACTGCACACAGCTTTCAGCATAGGCAGATCAAAGCCGCCCCTTACACCGTCTGTGTCGATAGAATTAAGGCATATCTCACCTGCACCGAGCTGTTCGCACTTTTTAACCCAGTCGATAAGATCCATTCGCATATCCACTCTGCCTCCGTTGATGTAGACCGTCCACTTGTTATCGCCGACCTTCTTTGCGTCAACGCCAACGCAGATGCACTGACAGCCGAAAATATCTGCGCCGTCTTTTATAAGCTGAGGATTCTGCACTGCCTGAGAGTTCACAGAAACCTTGTCTGCGCCTGCACGGAGAGTATCTCTTATATCGTCAACAGTTTTGATACCGCCTCCAACAGTGAGCGGTACAAATACCTTTTTTGCTGTTTCACGAACAACGTCAAGCATAACTCCTCTGCCTTCGTGGGAGGCTGTTATGTCATAGAAAACTATCTCGTCTGCACCCTGAAGATTGTATTCATATGCGCATTCAACAGGGTCACCGACTTCTTTTATGCCCTCGAAATTTACGCCCTTTACTACCTTTCCGTCACGCACATCAAGGCATGGTATAATTCTTTTTGCAAGCATATTATTTTACCTCCTGTGACATTTTCGCAAAGTTTTCAAGTATTTTTAGACCGGTCTTTCCACTCTTTTCAGGGTGGAACTGACAGCCGAAGATATATCTTCCGTCCGATACCACCGCAGGGACTTTTGAGCCGTATTCGCAGTAGGCATACAGATTTTTATTATCGCAGAAAGCCTTGTATGAGTGTACGAAATAAACATACTCGTCATCACCCAGACCGTCAAAAAGAGGACAATCGTGGTTATACACAAGCTTGTTCCAGCCCATGTGCGGGATAACGAGGTCAGGCTCGTTTATCTTGTCAACATAGCCGCCGATAAGGCCAAGACCCTTGCACTCCTCAAACTCATAGCTTTTCTCGAAAAGAAGCTGCATTCCAAGGCATATGCCAAGGAAAGGCTTTATTTTAGCCTGCTCCTTGATAGTGTCGATAAGACCGCTAAGGCCGAGCATATTCATTGCCCATGGGAACGCTCCCACGCCGGGGAGGATAATTGCGTCGGCTTTTTCGATATCTTCTTTTTTGTCTGTGAGCTTGTTCTCAAAACCAAGATAGTCCAGAGCGTTTTTTACAGAGAATATATTGCCTGCACCGTAGTCGATTATTGCTATCATTTAAAGCACTCCTTTGGTGGATAAAACTCCTGTTCCTGTTATTTTTACAGCGTCCTTCAAAGCGTGAGCCACTGCTTTGTACATTGCTTCTGCAATATGGTGGTCGTTCTTGCCGTACTCCTCACGGATATGCAGTGTTATGCCTGAGTTGAATGCAAAGGCTCTGAAAAATTCTTCCGTCAGGCAGGTGTCATACTGACCTATCCTGTCGTCATGGAACTCAGCATTGAACGCAAGAAAAGGTCTGCCACTTATATCCAGTGAGCAGAACGCCAATGCCTCGTCCATTGGCACAAAAGCCGAGCCATATCTTGCAATGCCTGCTTTGTCGCCCAATGCTTCCGCAAAGGCTTTGCCCAAGCATATGCCAACGTCCTCAACTGTGTGGTGTCCGTCAACATAAAGGTCGCCTGTGCACTCAACGTCCATGTCTATTCCGCTGTGAACGCCAAGGGCTGTAAGCATATGGTCAAAAAAGCCTATGCCTGTGTTTACACTTACCTTGCCCTCACCGTCAAGCTTCACGAACACCTCTATATCAGTTTCCTTAGTTTTTCTTTTTATTTCCGCTGTACGCATTTTCATCACCTTTACCGCTTAAAATCTTACCTTTATTGCATTTGCGTGAGCCGTCAGACCCTCTTTTTCTGCAATAAGGACGATATCGTCCTTTGCTTCTCTGAGAGCGTCCTCAGTATAGTATGTAAAGCTTGAACGCTTCTCAAAACTGTTTACTGACAGCGGCGAGAAGAATCTAGCTGTGCCGCTTGTTGGAAGAACGTGGTTAGGGCCTGCATAGTAGTCGCCAAGAGGCTCGGAAGCATACTGACCAAGGAATATTGAACCTGCATTATCAAGTCTGCCAAGATACTCCATAGGGTTTTCAAAAAGCACTTCAAGGTGCTCAGGAGCAAATCTGTTTGCAAGGTCGCAAGCTTCGTCCTTTGTATTGCAGATAAGGATAGCGCCGTAATTTTCAAGAGAGCTTTCGATTATCTCTTTTCTTGAAAGGCTCTGCACCTGTCTGTTTATCTCTTCGATAGTTCTGTCTGCAATGCTCTCGCTTGTTGTAACAAGGATAGCAGAAGCAAGCTTGTCATGCTCAGCCTGTGACATAAGGTCAGCGGCAATGAACTTAGGGTTAGCCTTTTCGTCAGCCATAACAAGTATCTCGCTCGGACCTGCCACCATGTCGATATCAACAACACCATAAAGAAGCTTCTTTGCTGTTGCAACATAGATATTTCCGGGGCCTACTATCTTATCGACCTTTGGTATCTCCTCAGTGCCGTAAGCAAGGGCTGCGATAGCCTGTGCGCCTCCGCTCATGAACACTCTGTCAACTCCGCAAAGAGCAGCTGCCACAAGGATATCCTTATTTGGTGTGCCGTCTTTAAGAGGTGGGGTCACCATGATTATCTCCTTAACGCCTGCTATCTTTGCAGGAACTGCATTCATAAGCACGCTTGATGGATAAGCTGCTGTGCCGCCCGGAACATAAAGACCAACTCTGTTAAGTCCTCTTACCTTCTGACCGAGAATACAGCCGTTATCCTTAGCGTTTATAAAGCTCTGTGACTTCTGTCTCTGGTGGAAATCTGTGATGTTCGCAACTGCGTTGAGCATTGCGTCAACAAAGTCCTGATCTGCCTCTGTGAGAGCGTCATTTATAACATCTCTTGGAACTTCATAATACTCTGGGAGCTTGCCGTCAAACTTTTCTGTATAAGCCTTTACAGCGTTGTCGCCACCCTCTCTGACAGTTTCGATTATTTCATTAACAACGGCTGTGACCTTCTTATTTGTTTCGCCGCTTCTCTTTTCAAGCTGCTTGAAAAACTCTACCTCGTCTTTGCCGTTGACAAAAATCTTCTTTATTTCAGCCATTTCAATACTGTCCTTTCCGTTTATATAAACTACTTGTCGATATTTTCTTCAACAAGCTTTACAAAATTCTCGATCTCCTGCTGGCGCATTTTCATGCTTACCATATTTACGATAAGCCTTGCAGAGATAGGGCAAACGTCCTCGATGACTTCAAGACCGTTTTCTTTAAGTGTCGTGCCTGTTTCAACGATATCAACGATACCGTCTGCAAGCTCAAGGAGCGGTGCAAGCTCAACTGAGCCTTCTATCTTGATGATGTCAACGTCCATTCCCTTTGCTTCAAAAAATCTTCTTGTGATGTTAGGGTATTTTGTTGCAACTGTCTTGACATCAAATCCGCCGTAGAACTTTGAGCCTTTCTTTGTGGCAAGTGCAAATTTACATCTGCCGAAGCCGATATCAACAAGCTCAAAGAACTTGCCCTGCATTTCCATGATAGTGTCCTTGCCAACAACGCCCATATCGCACACGCCATGCTCAACGTATGTGATAACGTCGTTTGCCTTTGCAAGCACAACTTCAAGGTTTCCGTCAGGTACAGGAAGAATAAGCTTTCTTCCCTTTTCTCTTATTGCGGTACAGTCATAGCCTATCTTCTCTAAAAGACCGACTGTATCCTTTTCAAGTCTGCCCTTTGTAAGAGCTATCCTAAGGGGTCTGTTCATTTTAACTTATCCTCCAAACTTATATATCAAGCTCTGTTATCTCGCTGCCAACGACCACAAGCTTCTTTATTCCCTTTGATTTTGCGTAAGCCTTTGTTTCATCGAGGGTGTTGAAAAGCGAGTTTTCAACTGCCAGACCCTCTCTTACGAGCGTCTGAGCATATTTCATTGCTTCAACCACATAGCCCTTTTCGCCAAACACAACTGCGTCAGGAGTTCTGAGCTTTGGTGCTCCGCCTAGCTTTTCGATATGTCTTGCAACAGAGTCAACGCTTATGCCGAAGCCCACCGCCGGGCAATCGTTGCCGAACTCTGCAAGAAGTCTGTCATATCTTCCGCCTTTAAGCACCGACTGACCGACCTCTGAAAGATAGCCCTTGAACACAATGCCTGTGTAGTAATCCGCATGGCTCACGATGCCAAGGTCAACAGATATCTTGCCCTCATAACCAAGGCTTGAAAGTCTGGTGTAGACCTCTTTAAGGTTATAAAGTATGCCTGTTATCTTATCGTCAGTATAAATATCGGCAGCCTTGTCGAACACCTCAACACCTCCGAAAAGTCTTGGGAGCTGTCTGAGCGCGTTAGTCACCTGATTGTCGCCCACTTCGTCAAGAATATCGTTAAGTGCAGGATAGTTCTTTGCAGAGATAAGAAGTCTAATCTCCTCTCTTACTGCGTCGTCAACGTCAAGCTGAGCCACAAGCTCCTTGAAATATCCGATATGACCTATCTCAAGTCTGAAATTCTCCTTATCAAAGCTTGAAAGGGCTTCAACAGCAGTGCATAGCACCTCGTAATCTGCTCTCTTGGAATTTTCTCCGCCAATAAGCTCGATGCCTGCTTGAACTACCTCGTCTGAACGTCCTTTGAGCAGGGAGTTATTTTCAAAAATGCTCTGATTGTAGTATAGTCTAAGGGGAAGCTTTGCCCCCTTTAGTCTTGTGGAAGCAAGTCTTGCTATGGGTATCGTGGAATCAGGACGCATAACGATAAGTCTGCCCTTTGAGTCTGTGAGCTTATAAAGGCTCTCCTGCTGGAAGTTTCTCGAGCTTCCCATAAACAGATCGTAAAACTCTATTCCCGGTGTTACCACCTCGCTGTAGCCAAAGCCCTCAAACAGCTTTGACAGCCTGTCCTCCACCATTCTTCGTGCCAGACAGCCCTCAAACAGCAGATCTCTCGTACCCTCAGGGGTTATAAGATCATATCTTTTCATACACTTTTCCTTCCTGTATATAAATTATAGATTGTACTTCTTATGTTGACGCTTGAATAAATATCCGCATAAACACACATTTAAGTGAATTGTAGGGGGACGGCGTCCTCGACATCCCTCTTTCTATGCTGTTATGTAACGCCCTTGCTTACTTTATCGTAGTAAAGTGATAGCATAGTATCAACACAAATAATTTTATCACACCTGCCCTTGTTTGTCAATAGTGTTACAAGGGCAAAGTATGAAATTGTGCATAGTAACTATCAGAACAACGATATCTGGTTAGATTTAGGCATATCGCCGAAAGCTCCATTTTTCTCCAGAGTTTCGATAACAGATTTGGACACTCCGCTCTGCTGTTGGAACTCCTCGATAGAGATAAACTCGCCGTTCTGCGCCTTTTCGTAAATGCTTATCGCCGCAGACTCGCCCACTCCGTTAAGTGAACAGAACGGAAGCCTTATCTTGTCGTCCTCTATCTGATAGATAGTTGCGTGGGATTTTTTGATGTTTACAGGCAAAAAGTCATATCCACGGCTGAGCATTTCATTCACAAGCATGAGAATTTCAAGCACACCGCTGTCCTTGCCTGACACCTCGTCTTTTGGTTTATTCTTTATTTCTTCTATCTTGCTTCTGACGATATATTTTCCCTTGAGAGCGATCTCTGCATCAAAATCCTCTCCCTTAACCGTAAAATAAGTTGCATAGAATGCAAGCGGCTCATGGACCTTGAACCAACAAAGTCTTATAGCTGCCGTAACATAAGCCGCTGCATGGGCTTTCGGGAACATGTATTTTATCTTCAAACAACTGTCGATATACCACTCCGGAACGTCATGCTGACGCATATTCTCTTTCATTTCCTCTGTGAGCAGTTTCGGAGCTTTTCCCTTACGGGTTATCTCCATTATCTTAAATGACAGCTTTGGCTCAACGCCATGATAAAGCAGATATGTCATTATACTGTCACGAGTACCGATAACATTTGAAATATCGCAAGTGCCGTTTTTGATAAGCTCCTGTGCGTTGCCGAGCCATACGTCAGTGCCGTGTGAAAGTCCTGATATCTGCAAAAGGTCAGAGAAGTTTTTCGGCTGACAGTCAAGAAGCATTTGTCTTACGAACGGCGTACCCATTTCAGGTATACCGAGCGTTCCCGTCTGACACATTATATCCTCCTCCGTCACTCCAAGTGACTCAGGGGAAGTGAACAGCGAATAGACCGCAGGGTCAGACATGGGGCAATCGAGGATATCTCGTCCTGTGAACATTTCCAGATACTTATACATTGTCGGGTTATCGTGACCAAGCTCGTCAAGCTTCAGGATCGTATCGTGGAGAGAATGGAAGTCGAAGTGGGTAGTTACCATGTCAGAGTCCACTTTTTCCGCAGGGTGCTGAACAGGTGTGAAGTCATAGACCTCATAGTCGCTAGGGATAACGACCATTCCACCCGGGTGCTGAGAGGTCGTTCTCTTTATGCCGCAACAGCCAAGCTTAAGACGCTCTATCTCTGCCTTTGGCACTGTTTTTCCACGCTCGTCAAGATATTTCATAACGTATCCGAAAGCTGTCTTTTCCTGGATCATGCCAATAGTACCGGCTTTGAACACATGGTCCTCACCGAAAAGGACTTCCGTATATTTATGCGCCTTTGCCTGATAGTCACCTGAGAAGTTAAGGTCGATATCAGGGGCTTTATCGCCGTCAAAGCCAAGGAACGTTTCAAATGGGATATCGTGTCCGTCACGGTGCATATTCTCTCCGCACACAGGACAGTTTTTCGGTGGCAGGTCAAAGCCTGAGCCTACCGAGCCGTCAGTAATGAACTCGCTGTGGTGGCAGTTAAGGCAGACATAGTGTGGCACAAGAGGATTTACCTCAGAGATACCTGACATGGAGGCAACGAAGGACGAACCTACCGAGCCTCTTGAACCTACCTGATAGCCATTCTCGTTGGAGTTGGCAACAAGTTTCTGAGATATCATGTAAAGCACAGCAAATCCGTGCTTGATAATGGAGTCAAGCTCTCTTTTAAGTCTTTTGAAAACAAGGTCTGGGATGTGTCCCTCAAAATATTTTGATACGTCAACGTCCTCGCCCTCAGGAACTTCTATAGTTTCAGGGTCGCAGTCGCCGTAAATGGAACAGCATTTTTTCCAGCATATATACTGAAGCTGATAAACCGAGCCTTCGATAAAAGGCGTATAAGTACCGTTCGGGAACGCTTTCAGGTCAGGGTCTACCATATCAGCCACGTTGTTTGTATTCGTTACAACGACCTCAAACGCCTTTTCCTCGCCAAGATAACTCAGCTCGTCAAGCATTTGGTTTGTGGTCTTGAGATACAAAGGAGGCTGAGTATCGGCGTCAGAGAAGCCCATTGAAGCCTGTATCACCGACCTGAACTGTGCGTCGGTCTTGTCCATAAAATGCACGTCGCCTGTTGCGCAGACGGGTATGCCCAAGTCCTCCCCAAGTTTTACAATAAAGCGGTTTATATCTTTTATATCCTCCGCTGTGTGTATCCTGTCATAAGGAGGCTTTTCGGTGGTGAGCATAAATTTGTTGTTTCCGTCAGGCTGGATCTCCAGATAGTCATAAAAGCTTGCTATCTGCTTTATCTCCTCATAGTTTCTGCCCTCGAGATAAGCCTGAATGACCTCGCCACGCTCGCAGGCACTACCTAGGATAAGACCCTCACGGTGTCTTACAAGCTCAGATTTTGGTATTCTCGGACGTCTTTTGAAATATTTAAGATTGGAGTCTGATATAAGCCTATACAGATTTTTCAGACCCGTGTTATTTCTTACGATAATAATTTGGTGATAAGTCGGCTTTGCAAGCACCTGATTTTCATTTGCAAGCAAACTGTTGAGCATATCCACTGTTATAAGAATCAGAGGATACTGCTCCATGAGCATTTTCGACAGTCTTATGAATATCCCTGCAAGCACCTCTGCGTCATCACAGCCACGGTGGTGCTGAAAATCCCCAAGTCCGAAATGCTCCGCCACATAGTTGAGTTTATGCTTTTCAAGCTCCGGAAGCATTATCTGCGACATTGGCACAGTGTCTATAGAAGAATATTTTATCTCGATGCCCTGTCTTTTTGCGCAGGCGGATATAAAGCCCGTATCAAACTGAGAATTGTGTGCCACAAGAACAGGGTCGTCACCGATAAACTCCTTGAATTTAAGGAGAGCTTCCCTTTCGCTTGCACCGTCCTTTACCATATCGTCAGTGATGTGGGTGAGGTTTGAGATAAACTCAGGGATAGGTCTTTCAGGGTTTACGAAAATATCGAGCTTGTCCACAACTTCAAGTTCTCTCAGCTTGACAGCGCCTATCTCGATGATCCTATCTTCATTAGGATTTGTACCCGTAGTTTCAAGGTCAAAGCAGATTATCTCGTCTGTAAGCTCACGCTTGTCCGTTCCACGGAATATCTTTTCGTCATTGTTGACCTCGTATGACTCTATGCCATAAAGCACCTTGAAGTCACCGCCGCCCTTACGTATGCCGATACAGGTATTTCCGGCGTCAGGATAGCCCTGAACGACACCGTGGTCTGTTATGGCAAGTGCTTTGTGTCCCCATGAATAGGCTCTTTCCACAAGCTTGCCCGCAGGAGTGAGAGCGTCCATCATAGACATATTGGTATGGCAATGAAGCTCCACACGCTTATGCTCGCAGGTATCTTTTTCCTTTTCACGCTTTACCACCATAATGCTATCAGGCTTGATGTTTATAGAGTGGTCAAAATCGTCCTCCTCTATCTCACCTGCCACAAGTATGGTCTTGCCTGCCTTAAGGTGTTCCAGCATTGCCTCAAGCACTGCCCTTTTCAAGCCTTTCATGTTTCTGAAATTTTTGTTTGAGCCTATGAACTTTATAGAGTTTGAGGAAGTATAGTCGGTAAAATTCAGGTGTGCTATAAGCATACCCGACTTTGTTTCCTTTGTTTCCACAGGTCCGAAAATATCGCCCCAGACCACCACACGTCCACGGTAATCCGCAGGGATATCTTTCATCTGCATCACCTGCTCGTTTCCTGATATTGGCGCGCCCATAAGCACAAGAGCGTCATCGCACAGAAGCGAGAACCTTGTGAAGTCCACATTTGCAGTTCTAAAATCCACAGAAGCACCGCTTGCAGTATTAGTGGTAACAGCCGCCTTTTTCTCAGGCTGTGCAGGGTCTATTTTCGGCACAGGGAGGGAGTTCAAAAACTCCTCCTGCTCACGCTGATGCTCTTCCATATCAGTTTCAAGCACACCTGTGAGCTTTATATCAGCCCTTACGGAAAAAAGCTCCATGGTGAGCGCAGGAAAAGCCGTTTCTATGCCCGCCTTTTTCAGCAACGCTTCGCCTCCGTGTTTTATATCCACGGTGAAAATGCCGTTTTCATAAACAGCCTCAGCGTTGTCAAAAAAGCCGTTCACAAGAGGAAATCTGCTTTTAAGAAACTTGCAAAGCTCAGGAAAATACTCCGCACAAAGCATATCAGGGGTATATTTGAGCTGCAAAATAAACTTTCCCGCTCCGAGAGCCGCCCTCATTTTCATTTCAAATTCCACTGTGCTGTCAAAAGGCACCAGCTTGTCAAAAGCCGCCTGACAGGTAAAAGTGCCGTTTTCTTCGTTATAGCCCAGCCTTAATATCCTGCCCTTTTCTATCACAGAGGGTATAAGCTCCTTATAGTTCTCAAAGAAGCTTTCAATGGTGTATGTATTCATTTATGGTATATCCTTTTAAAGTTTTTCTATTTCCGCCAGAAGCGCAGGCAAAGCCTCCTCCTCTGATACCTTTCTGAGCTTTTCACCGTGGCTGAATATCACCGCACAGCCATCACCGCCTGCAATGCCTATATCAGCATTGCCCGACTCGCCTATGCCGTTCACAACACAGCCCATAACGGCTATCTTGATATCCTTGTCTATATCCTTGGTGGCTTCCTCAACCTTTTTTGCAAGACCTATAAGGTCTATCCTAGTTCTTCCGCAGGTAGGGCAGGAAACTATCCTTACTCCGCCACTTTTGCCGATAGCCTTTAAAATATCCTTTGCGGCGTATATCTCTTTTACAGGCTCGTCGGTAAGTGAAACTCTTATAGTTTCGCCAATGCCGTCGCACAGAAGCGAACCTATACCGATAGATGATTTTATAAGACCCATTCTCTCGGTGCCAGCCTCAGTTACTCCAAGGTGCAGAGGATAGTTACAGGTCTGTGCACACAGTCTGTATGCCTTTATCATGGTCGGCACGTCTGATGACTTTATAGAAATAACTATATCCTCAAAGTCGCACTGCTCCAATATCCTCACATGACCCATTGCGCTTTCCACTAGGGCCTCCGCAGTTGGTGCACCGTATTTTGCAAGCAACTCCTTTTCCAGAGAGCCGCCGTTCACGCCTATCCTGATAGGGATATTTCTTTCACGACAAGCTTTAACCACCGCTTTCACCCTATCCATAGAGCCGATATTGCCGGGGTTAATCCTTATCTTGTCGATACCAGCTTCCGCCGCCGCAATGGCAAGGCGATAGTCAAAGTGGATATCCGCCACAAGAGGGATAGAGATCTTCTCTTTGATAGCAGGGATAAGCTTAACGGCTTCCATGTTCGGTATAGCCGCTCTTACTATTTCACAGCAAGCATTTTCAAGCTCCACAGCCTGCTTAACAGAGCCTTCTATGTCCGTAGACGGCACATTGAGCATTGATTGAATATATATCTTTTTGCCGTCAAGGACAAGTCCGCCCACCTTGACAGGTCTTACATTTCTTTTATTTTCACCTGACATAAACAGTTCCTCCTTTAAACAAGCTTGATAATATCGCTCACTGTCACCACTACCATAAGAAGCAACAGAGCCGCCATACCGATAGCGTGTACCATTCCCTCATGCTCAGGCTTGACAGGCTTACGGCGTACCGCTTCGATAATAAGAAACAAAAGTCTTCCGCCGTCAAGTGCAGGCAATGGCAAGAGATTGAAAATGCCGATATTTATGGTCATGAACGCACCCAGCGACAACATTGTGTCAATAAGTGACGACCAATCTATTTTACCTGACTGGCTGTCCCTTTCGCTGTCGATAACATTGTCGATAGTATCAACGATACCCACAGGACCGCTGAGGTCTTTTATGGAATACTTTCCTCTTATAAGGTCGGCAAAGGAGATATAGATAAGTCTGCCGTCAGTACAGCCCTGCTTAAAAGACTGAGTTATCACAGAGCCGACGGTCACAGCTTTTGGTGCGACCTTGAAATCAATGTGCATGGTATTATCGTCCGTTGCAAAGGTGACATCTTTAAGCTCCACCTTTTTTCCGTCACGCTTCACCACCATATCGAACTTGCCGTCCTCATCGTTGCCAAACTGATAGGACATATCCATAGTAGTGAAGATCCTCATGCCGTTGACCTCGATTATCTCGTCACCCACCTGCAAGCCGGTCGATTGGGACATAGCGTTATCCTCAAACCACGATATAGTGGTGGTTGCGATGCCGTCAGACCTTGCAGTGCTGATACAAAGGATTATATATCCAAGCACGAGATTCATTATAACGCCTGCCACCACGATAAGCATTCTTTTTGGCAGGCTTTTATTACAAAACGCACCGCCGTCCTCGCTTCCGTTATCCTCGCCCTCCATGGCACAATAGCCGCCTATGGGAAACACACGCCAAGCATAAAGGGTATCGCCCTTTTTCTTTTTGATAATGGCAGGACCCATGCCAATAGCGAACTCGTTGACCTTTACTCCGCTGGCTTTCGCCGCAATAAAGTGACCAAGCTCGTGTATTATTATGATAGCTTCAAAGATCAATATTGCAAATAATATACTCATTTTTTTACCTCGCATGAACACTCTGTGCGTTTGATTTACTAATGCTGTTGTAATTTATTTTCTGTAGGGGAGCGGCGCAATTTCTGCTTTGCATAAATCCGACGTCCCGACCCCTCCGACATTTCGTCTACAATCTCATTTGTGTTATCCACATAATGTTTTCTACATAAGCTCTGGATAATTCAAACCTCGCTCCTCCGAGCGGGCTGTCGAGGGCGCCAGCCCCTACAAATATTCGGGATAGTTTATCTTGCCGCAAAATCGCTTTGCTCGATGCTTTATTTTACTTTTTTCTGGTGATTTGCTTGGTCGGCTTTGCCATTCCTCACTCCTCACTCCTCACTCCTCACTTAAAAGCCGCTCCTCACTAAGCTCCGATAAGCTTCTTCGCTCTCTCCCTAGCCTTTCTATCCGCTTCCAGCACATCTTCCACGCACTTTATCTCTTCCCGTGGTGTATTCTCGCAGACATTCATTACTATTCTGCCGATGTCAAGAAAATTTATCCTGCCGTCAAGAAAAGCCGCAACGGCTTCCTCATTCGCTCCATTCACTGCCGCAGGAAGATTTCCACCGATAGTGACAGCCTTTATACAAGCCCTCAGACAATCGAACGTATCATAGTCAGGCTTCTCGAAAGTGAGCTTTCCATAGTCTGTAAGGGACAGCTTTTTCACATCGCATTCCACTCTCTCAGGATAAAGCAGAGCATACTGTATTGGTATTTTCATATCAGGCACGCCAAGCTGTGCGATAACAGAATTATCCTCATACTCCACCGCTGAATGTACAACGCTCTGTCTATGGACAACTATCTCGATCTGCTCAGGTCTGAGCTTGAAAAGCCACATTGCTTCGATAAATTCAAGACCCTTGTTCATAAGCGTAGCAGAGTCAATGGTTATCTTTCTGCCCATTGACCAGTTAGGGTGATTAAGAGCCTGCTCGACTGTCACGCCCTCCAGGTCAGACTTTGTTTTGCCGAAGAATGGTCCGCCCGAAGCTGTAAGTATTATCCCTTTGAGCTTGTTGCCCTCGTTGCCCTGCAGGCACTGAAAGATAGCCGAATGTTCACTGTCCACAGGATATATCTTCACTCCCTTTTCAGCAGCCGCCTTTATAACAAGCTCACCGCCTGCCACAAGTGTTTCCTTGTTGGCAAGGGCAATGTCAGTGCCTTTTTCGATAGCCGTAAGGGTTGGCACAAGACCCACCATGCCAACGACTGAGTTGAGCATGATATCGACCCCGTCCATTCTTGCTATCTCTTTAAGTCCCTCCATGCCTGTGGATATTTTTATGCCAGTGCCACTGAGAAGCTTTTCAAGCTCTGCCTTTTTGTCCTCACGGTAGATACACACACGTTCAGGCATAAGCTCCTTAGCCTGAGCCGCAAGCTTTTCAACGTCAGAATTTGCCGCAAGCGCCTTTACTTTAATATTATGCTTTGCAGCCACTTCTAATGCCTGCGTGCCTATAGAACCCGTTGAACCGAGTATGGTCATTGTTTTCATTTATTGTCCCTCATCATATAAAATAAATTCAGGCAATTCCGCATAAAGATGGTTTGCAAGCGGTGTTGCCTTAATAACGCTTAAAAGGGGTAAGCCTAAGCCTGCCCCTAAAAGTCATAATTTTCTATTTAAGTATAAGCCCCTGTGTGAACATATAGTACATAAAAGGTGCAACGAGCAGAACGCTGTCAAAGCGATCCATTATTCCACCGTGACCCGGCATTATGTTGCCATAGTCCTTTATACCTGTCTGTCTTTTTATCACCGAAGCTGTAAGGTCGCCCACAAGTCCGATAAGAGCCGCAAGCATACCTGCGATTAGAACGCCTAGATAGTGGATAGGCTCGCCTTTAAGTACGAACTGATAGAACAGGCTTATTACAAGCATAAGAATACCATTTGAGATAACGCCGCCTATAAGACCCTCCACAGTTTTCTTAGGGCTTATTTCAGGGCAAAGCTTTGTTTTGCCGAAGAAAGTTCCTGCAAAATAAGCACCGCTGTCAGCCAGCCAAGCCGCTGCAAGAGTAAGAACTATCATAAACACGCCCTTGCCGCCCAAGCCTGCCATTGTGACCAAAGTTGAGAATGAATACGGCAGAAGTATGCCCACGCCCAGCATGAAGAAAAACTCTGTATACTGGAATTTTGTATGCTCTTTAAGATAAAGCAGACACATTGCTATAACGAAAAGTCCCATGTAAAGCTTGTAGCTGAAAAAGTACAGCCAGCCGTGTCTATAGAACACAGGCATGAAAGCGTCCACAAAGGCAAACGCACAGCAGGCAATGGTCTGATACTTATGCTCTGTCATTTTTGTCGCCCTGAATATCTCATATATTGCAAGTGCAGAAATTGCGCCCACCGCAATGTTGAACAGGAACGTTCCGTGTGCGATAAGCAGTATCACTGCGATAACAATGGCAACTGCCGCAGATTTAATACGGGTAGACATTTTTTACACCCCTCCAAATCTTCTGTTTCTTTCGCTGTATGCGATAACAGCCTTGTCAAGGTCGCTGCCTTTGAAGTCAGGCCATAGGATATTTGTGTAATAAAACTCCGCGTAAGCCGCCTGCCATATCATAAAGTTTGACAATCTTTGCTCTCCGCTAGGTCTTATAACAAGGTCAACAGGAGGTATCTCCTCAGTGTAGAGATTTCTCTCTATCATATCCATGGTGATATCCTCAGGCTCTAACTTACCCTCTTTCACCTGCTGAGCCAATGTCTTAGCCGCATGGCAAATCTCGTCCCTGCCGCCGTAGTTGATAGCAAGCACAAGGGTCATAGAGTCAAAGTCCTTTGAGTCCTCCTCAACGGAAGCCATTTTCCTTTGCAGATTTTCGCTGAGCCTTGTTCTGTCGCCTATAAAGCGCACCCTGATATTCTCCTCAATAAAGTCCCTGACCTCGTCAAGATACTTTTCAAAAAGATCCATAATTGCGTCTACCTCGTCCTTAGGTCTTTTCCAGTTCTCGGTAGAAAACGCATAGTAAGTTATATACTGTATTCCAAGCGCCTTGGCGTGTCTTGTTATGGCACGAAAGGTCTTTGCGCCCTCTCTGTGTCCGAACTTTCGTGGCATGCCCCTCTTTTTCGCCCATCTACCGTTACCGTCCATGATAACGCCCACATGAACAGGCACAGACACGTTCTCTCCAAGGCTTATCTTCTCATTATTCGCCATGGCTTAGATAGAGAGTATCTCTTTTTCCTTTTCGGCAACGTGACCGTCAACTTCCTTAACGAACTTGTCAGTAAGCTTCTGGATCTCGTCCTCGCAGTCCTTAAGATCGTCCTCTGTGATCTCGTTGTTCTTCTTCATTGCCTTGAACTTTTCCATAGCGTCACGTCTGATAGAACGGATAGCGACCTTACACTCTTCGCCCATTTTCTTGATGTCCTTAACAAGCTCCTTACGTCTGTCCTCAGTGAGCTGTGGGAAAGTAAGTCTTATAACAGTGCCGTCATTCTGTGGATTGATGCCGATATCAGAAGCCTGGATAGCCTTTTCGATAGGCTTGAGAGTTGACTTATCCCATGGCTGTATAACAAGCACTCTTGCCTCAGCAACAGAAACCGCTGCCATCTGTGTAACAGGTGTCATCGCACCATAATATTCTACCTGGACTTTATTGAGTACGGACGGATTAGCTCTGCCTGCTCTGATGCCTGCAAAGTCCGAAAGCATAACGTTTATGGATTTCTCCATTTTTGTCTTAGCATTTTCCTTGATCTGTTTCATATTCAAACGATCCTTTCTTGATTTCTTTATTATTTTACGAGAGTGCCTATATTTTCGCCCATGCAAGCGTCATAGATATTGTCTGGTCTTGCAAGATCGAAAACGAGTATCGGGATATTGTTGTCCTTACACATTGCCGCAGCGGTCGAGTCCATTACCTGAAGACCCTTTGCAAGGATATCAGCAAATGTAAGTGTGTCATACTTAACAGCGTCTGGATACTTGTGAGGATCCTTGTCATAAACACCGTCTACCATGGTAGCCTTAAAGAATATGTCAGCCTCGATCTCAGCCGCTCTCAGTGCAGCAGCCGTATCAGTTGAGAAGAATGGGTTACCAGTGCCGCAGCCGAAGATAACTACTCTGCCCTTTTCAAAGTGACGCATAGCCTTGTTTCTGATGTAAGGCTCAGCCACCTGTGGCATGGATATAGCTGTCTGTACTCTCACTTCAAGACCGCAGTTCTCAAGGCCGTCTGCAACAGCAAGTGCGTTCATAGCAGTTGCGAGCATACCGATATGGTCGGCTCTTGTTCTGTCCATTGCACCGCTTGATCTGCCTCTCCAGAAGTTTCCGCCGCCTACAACGATACCTACCTCAACGCCGGCGTCAACACATTTTTTTATGCTCTTGCCGAATGAGGTGATAACGTCATAATCAAGACCTATCTTCTTATCGCCTGCAAGAGCCTCGCCGCTTAATTTGAGCAATATTCTCTTATATTTAGGTTCCATATTTCAAAGCACTCCTTAACACATATTTCGTTGGAATTATCCATATTAATTATACAATATTTTCAGCAGATTGTAAAGAGGAAAAACGCCAAAATCAGCCCTTTATTATCTTCACAAAAAAGTTTCTTGTTCTCGGTCCGTCAAACTCAGCGAAATAGATACCCTGCCAAGTGCCGAGAAGAAGTTCGTTATCGTCGATGATAACAGTTTCCGAAGCACCAACACAGCTTGACTTCATATGAGCGTCAGAGTTTCCTTCAGCGTGACGGAACTGCGGTCTGTTCGGAAATGTTTCCTCCAAAGCGTAAAGAAGATCCGTCTTTACGTCGGGGTCGGCATTCTCATTTATGGTTATCGCCGCCGTGGTGTGTGGACAGAATACCACCGCAATGCCGCTTTGCACTCCTGATTCTGTGACAGCCTGCCTTACATAGCTCGTGATGTTGTAAAGCCCTCTGCGTTCTGTCTTGATAGTGTATCTTTTAAGCATATGTATCCGTCCTTTCAACGGTCGCTTTCCTAGCTCAGAAAAGTTGACTCAGTTTCATTTCTGCTCGGTCTGCCCATAAGATTTTTGATAGCGTTAGCCGCAGGCTCACCCTCAAAAAGCACCTTTGCAAGCTGTTCTGTGATAGGCATTTCAATTCCCATTCTCTTTGAAAGCTCCCATGCGTTTTTGGTGCATACATAGCCCTCAACAGTGCCCACCTGTCTTACAGCTTCCTCAGGGGTAACTCCCTTGCCTATGAGAATACCCGCACGGCGGTTTCTGCTGTGCATTGAACAGCAGGTAACGATAAGGTCGCCTATGCCGCTAAGTCCGCCAAAGGTTTCAAGCTTTGCGCCCATTGCAACCCCAAGACGTGATATCTCTCTGATACCCCTTGTCATAAGTGCAGCCTTTGTGTTGTCACCAAGTCCAAGGCCGTCGCAAACACCTGCCGCCAAAGCGATGACGTTTTTCAGCGAACCGCCTATCTCGCAGCCCATAACGTCATCATTAACATACACTCTGAACGTATCGTTAGAAAGAGTGTTCTGTATATAATATGAAACCTCCCTGTCGTCAGAAGCAGTAACAACAGTAGTGGGAACTTTTCTTGCCACTTCCTCTGCGTGTGACGGACCGGTAAGCACCGCAACATGATTGTTCGGAAAACACTCTCTCGCCACACAGCACATAGTTTTAAGGCTTCCGCCCTCAAGACCCTTTGCTGTGTTCACAACTATCGTTCTGCTTTCAAGATAAGGCACAACGCTTTCGCAGACCTCTCTGAGAAAAGGCGAAGGTATGCCAAGTATCACCATGTCTTTATCCTTAACACAGCTTATATCCGTTGTAAGCTCGATAGTCTTGTTCACCTGAACACCAGGGAGCTTTGCTTTAAGCTCGCCTGTTCTCTTGATAGCATCTATCTCGTCCTGAAACTTTGACCATACTGTTACTTTATGCCCTGCATTGTCGCACATTATTGCCAGTGCAAGACCAAATCCGCCTGAACCGAGTATAGTAATATCTGCCATAATAAAACCTCCCTTACGCCTTTTTCTTGCTTCCGAATTTGTTTTCGGTGCCGTTCATAAGGCGTTTGATATTAGGTCTGTGCATATAAATGATAAGCAGACCGATAGCCGTTGCCATAAGAGTATTTGCAAGAACGCCGTCGCCCTTGATGATAAAAAGCTGAACGATAGGCGTAAAAACAGGATATGCGATAGCGGCGCATATAGAACCTACAGACACATATTTTGTTGCCGCAAGCACGATAGCGAAAACAGCCACCGAGAAAGCACAGGTCAGCGGGTCGATAGCGATAAGGGTCGTTGCCGCAATAAGAACGCCCTTTCCACCGTGAAAACCATAGAATACCGGGAAAATATGTCCAAGCATTACAAAAAAGCCCGCAAGATATCCGATAAACTTATCGTCATGAAAAAATGTCACGCCGAAGCCGTTTGTCACCACAAGTCGGCAGATAACTACCGCAAGCACGCCCTTTGCAAGATCGCACAACAGAGTTGCCGCCGCAGGCCCTTTTCCGAATACTCTCAGAACATTGGTCAAACCTGCGTTGTTGCTTCCGTAATCACGGATATCCTTATGCTTTAAAACTCTGCACACGATTATGGCAGAATTAAGACTTCCGAACAGATAGGAAAAAATTATAGTGAATGCCAGACTTAAAAATATGTCCACAAAATAACCTCCAGAATTTTATTTAACGTCGTCCTTGTCACGCTCTCTTATCTTGAAAACGATAGGCGTGCCTTCAAGTCCGAAGGTCTCTCTTATCTGATTTTCAATATAACGCTGATAGGAAAAATGATACAGATCGGCTCTGTTTACAAAAAACACGAATGTAGGCGGTTTGGTAGAAACCTGCGTCATGTAGTATATCTTCAGCCTTCTGCCCTTGTCAGACGGTGGCTGTACCCTCTGGGTAGCATATGCAAGAACATCGTTAAGTCTGCCTGTCGGTATTCTGATAGAGTTCTGCTCTGCAACGAACTTGATAGTATCAAAAAGCTTGTCCATTCTCAGACCTGTTTTTGCAGAGATGAACACAAAAGGCACATAGCTCATGAAGCTGAAATCGTCCTGAAGCTTTTTCTGGAACTCGTTCATGGTGTTAGTTTCTTTCTCGATAGCGTCCCACTTGTTCACCGCAACAACGCAAGCCTTGCCCTTTTCGTGAGCATAGCCTGCCACCTTTGAATCCTGCTCAGTAAAGCCCACAGTTGCGTCAATAACGATAACCGCAACATCGGCTCTGTCAACAGCCATATAAGCCCTCAGCACAGAGTATTTCTCAATAGTCTCCAGCACCTTTGACTTACGTCTGATACCAGCCGTATCTATGAAAACGAACTTGCCCTTTTCATTTTCCACAACCGAATCAGTAGCGTCACGGGTAGTGCCTGCGATATTTGATACGATAACACGTTCCTCACCGCATATCTTGTTTATTATAGAGGACTTTCCAACGTTAGGCTTGCCGATAACAGCGACCTTTATCGAATCATCGTCATCGTCCTCTTCATTTTCCTCCGGAAGATATTTCAGCACCTCGTCAAGAAGATCGCCCGTTCCGTGGCCATGGACAGAAGAAACAGGGAACGGTTCGCCCAAACCGAGATTATAGAACTCATACAGCTCCATAGGCGGTTCGCCCACATTATCCACCTTGTTCACACAAAGCACGATAGGCTTGCCCGATTTCAAAAGCATCTGTGCCACCTCATAATCAGTAGCAGTAACTCCGCATTTAAGGTCTGTCACAAGAATGGTGACATCAGCTTTCAGTATAGCAAGCTCCGCCTGTCTGCGCATCTGAGCTAGGATAATATCATCAGACTCAGGCTCGATTCCGCCCGTGTCAACCAGCATGAACTCGTGTCCGAGCCATTCGCACCTTGCATATATCCTATCTCTTGTGACTCCAGGGGTATCTTCAACTATAGAAAGTCTTTGACCGATAAGCTTATTAAAAAGAGTAGACTTACCAACATTAGGTCTGCCCACTATCGCAACGATCGGCAATGACATATATATCGACCTCATTTCATATAAATTTGCACATTGATACATCATATAGTATAACACAATTTCTCACGTTTTGTCAACCATACGAGAAATACAGCACCCACATTCCATAGATTTTTTACTACAAATATGTAGAAGTAAACAGCGTTTGCCCGCCTTTTTCACTGCTACAACAAAAAAGAGCAGAACGGCCTAAGCCATTCTGCTCTATGTGCTTATCAAAAATTATGCTTCCTTCTTGATAACCTCTACGCCCTTATAATAACCGCAATTCTTGCAAACCTTGTGTGGTGAAGTAAGCTCACCGCAGTTAGAACATTTACAAAGTGCAGGTGCGTCAAGCTTCCAAACTGCTGAACGTCTCTTGTCACGTCTAGCCTTGGATACTTTTCTCTTTGGTACTGCCATTCTGGCACCTCCTCGTCAGTAAAATCATTATAGTCTGTTCAGCTATTTCCCGTCAAGAGCAGTTACATTTGCCCTCATTCAAATCCTGTCCGCAAACGTAACACAAACCCTTGCAGTCATCCCTGCAAAGAATTTTTGTAGGCAGCTGTAACAACAAATCTGAAATAGCTAATTCGTCCAGATCAAGAGCATTGTTCTCGCAGACCACATAATCGTCCCTGTCGCTTTGAACACTTCTCACCAAAGTGTGTTCAAAGCCATAAACATACTCCCTGCTGAACTCCTTTAGACATCTGTCACAGGTGTGATCCATAGTAAAAACAGTCTTGAACCTGAGCGTTACCACCCCTGCCCTGTTCTCTATCTCACCTGTTACCGCAACGGGCGATGCAAAAGAATATCCGCCATACTCCGACAGCTTGTCTGCTGTTATGGAATAATCGATCGTTTTTCGCTCTCCGATTATATCGAAAAGTTCCTTCAACTGTACATTCATACTTGCACCTCAAACATCACAAATTCCATTATAACCTGAGAAACGTGATTTGTCAATACTTTTTTTCAATTTTTTCGTTTTTGCTATCAAAATACCAATAAACGAAGCGCAAAGCCTTACTTGATGAAAGCCTTTACCTTTGCAGGCAGCTCGTCAACGTCAGCAGATACTGTGAAAGTAACGTTTACGTCCTTTGTGAGAACTGCTACCTTTTCAAGCATATTGCCAAGAGCGTCATAATCTCTGCCGCCGATCTTCAGGATACCGTCAACGAAAACTTCCTGAATGTCATAGTTGCCAGCCATCAGACCTGCAACAAAGCCATAGAAGCTGTCAAAGCTGTTGATACCGTATTCTTCAGCGTCAGCCAATCTTACATTATGAGGAAGGTCATAGGTAAGCTGCATACCTCTTTCGATGCAAACAACGTTGCCTGTAGCATTTTCAGCAGCCTTCTTGATAGAATCAACAAGTATCTTAGTCTTGCCTGTGCCCTTTTTACCTGGAATCAAATTAATCATATAAACTCTCCGTTCCGCTTATTAAAGCATTTATTTTAAGAGCAGACCCCTGAAGGGGACACGCTCAAAATTTCCTTTTGTTCTGCCTTTAGGATATTAGCCCAGCTTAGCCTCGAGTTCAGCCTTCTGTGACTCATAACCCGGCTTGCCGAGAAGAGCGAACATATTCTTCTTGTAGCTCTCAACGCCCGGCTGATTGAATGGGTTTACGCCAAGCATATAACCTGAGATAGCACAAGCCTTCTCGAAGAAGTAGATCATCTCGCCAAGGTTTTCCTCATCAAGCTTATCAACATCTATAACGATATTAGGAACGCCGCCCTCAGTGTGAGCAAGGATAGTACCCTGATATGCCTTTTCATTTACAACTGACATATTCTGATTTGTGAGGAAGTTAAGTCCGTCAAGATTATCCTTGTCAGGCTCCAAGAACAGGTCGCTCTTAGGTGTCTTGATGTGCATAACTGTCTCAAACATAAGCTTTGAGCCGTCCTGAATGAACTGACCAAGTGAGTGCAGGTCTGTAGAGAATGTAGCGGCAGATGGGAATATACCCTTATCGTCCTTGCCCTCGCTCTCGCCGAACAGCTGCTTGAACCACTCGCCCATCATTGTAAATGAAGGGTCATATGAAACGAGCATCTCAACGCTCTTGCCTTTTCTGTAGAGAATGTTTCTGAGTGCTGCATACTTATAGCAATCGTTGTTATCATCAGCAGAATACTTCTTCATACCCTCTCTTGCGCCAGCCATAAGCTTGTCGATATCACAGCCTGCTGCTGCGATAGGGAGAAGGCCAACTGCTGTAAGAACTGAAAATCTTCCGCCAACGTCATCAGGAACAACGAATGTCTCATAGCCCTCTTCGTCAGAAAGCTGCTTAAGAGTACCCTTAGCCTTGTCTGTTGTAGCGAAAATTCTTGTCTTAGCCTCTTCCTTGCCATACTTATCTTCAAGAAGTTTCTTGAAAATTCTGAAAGCAAGTGCAGGCTCAGTTGTTGTGCCAGACTTTGAAATTACGTTTACGCAGATATCTCTGCCCTCGCAAATTGAAAGCACTTCATTGAGGTAAGCCGAGCTGATATTGTTTCCGACAAAATAGATGTCAGGAGTATCCTTCTTAAGATTGTTGTAGAATGGCGACTTGAGCAGCTCGATAGCAGCTCTTGCACCAAGATAAGAACCGCCGATACCGATAACGATGAGAACATCGCACTTTTCCTTGATCCTTGCGGCAGCAGCCTTGATCCTTGCAAATTCTTCCTTATCATAATCCTCAGGGAGTGTTACCCAGCCGAGAAAATCGTTTCCAAGACCGTTTCTGCTTACAAGAGTGTTATGAGCTGCAGTTACCTGCGCAGCCATACCCTCGTATTCATGTTCACTTACAAAACCCTCAAGATACTTTGTGTTAAGTTTTAATGACATTATCCTTCATTTCCTTTCCTTACCTGTCGGAGAGCGTGATACCATAAAACACGTTTCTCCGTTAATACTAGATAAATTATACTATATTTTTGTGAACATTTCAAGAGTTTTATAAAGCGAAATCATCTTTTGTGCATTTTAAACAAATCTCTCATTGCATACTCAGCAGATTGTACACAAGCTTTTTTATGCCGCAGATAAAATTCATTTTCTTCACCTCTTTGCAGGCGACTATCTTTCCCTCTAATATCACCTCTCCGCCCATGGTGTATCTTATTTCTCCCGCAGTTTCGCCATTTTTCACAGGTGCGTCAAGCTTCTCCTCTGCCGTAAAATCGCACTCCACCATACGATATGTTCCCCTCGGTATAACTATAGGATAAAGCCCCTCGGGAGCAAGCCCCACAGAAAGCTCCTCTCCTCCGCACACCACAGTTTCCTTTACCATATCCTCAGGAAGTTCAGGGGTGTATATCTCATATGTATCGAACGCCAGGTTCAGAAGCTTCTTAGCCTCAGCATTCATATCCTCCTGCGAATCACAGCCGTTAAGCACTACGCATACTGACATATCCCCTTTTTCAGCCGTTGCCGCAATACAGCTCCCTGCCTTTTCACTTCCCCACGCTTTCATACCTGTTACGCCCTTGTAAGTACGCACAAGCCTATTAAGGTTCACAAGCTCCGCCTTGCCGTCTCTCACAGTGTCAAGCCAGCAAGTAAGATAAGGAGTGAGATTTTTGTATTTTGCAAGTTCCGAACAAAGCAAAGCCGTGTCCTTCGCTGTTGTAACATTGCCCTCTCCCATGCCAGTACAATCAGTGTAAACAGTGTCATTCATGCCAAGCATTTTCGCACGGCTGTTCATAAGTTCCACCGCCTTGTCTGCCGAGCCTGCCACCTTTTCCGCAAGCGCTGCACAGCCGTCGTTTGCATTGCCTGCCGACACTGATTTTATAAGTTCCTCCACAGATATCTTCTCTCCTTTGTCAAGCCATATCTGGCTTCCCTGCTGAGAGTTGGCATACTCCGACACCACTGACGTGTCGCTCATGGAAAGCTCACCGCTGTCTATCTTTTCCGCCGTGAGCAAAAGCACCATGAGCTTCGCATAATGACCGCACTCACACTGCTCCTGCGGCTCTTTCTCAAAAAGCACCCTGCCTGTGGTCATCTCCGTCACCACCGCAGACCTAGCCGTAAGCCCCTCTATAATATCGCTCACCGCCACAGTGTCCGCAGGCACAAAGTCTTCCGCTGACAGCGCACCTGCTTTTTCTTTTCCCTCCGCCAGCGAACACACCATAAACACTGCTACCGCCGCACATAACACTGCCGAGCATATTTTCCTTAATATTTTCACATTTTCCACCTCTCACATATACTATTTTTATATTTATATTCACCCTGTCCCGAAATTAGCATTATGCCCCAAAATGTTTCCGGAAACTCATTTGTAAATAGTTGCAGGAATTTGTTAAATAACTGTTACAACTCTTGAAATAAATAGGGGAGTGTGCTATAATGTATCCTATAGAAATATGTATTTTATAAGCGAAATATTTATATGAGGTGATTTAACAATGACAGAAATGGAACTTTACAAGCTTTGGTGTGAAAAGGCTGTTGACGATCCTGATCTCCAGACAGAGCTTAAATCTATCGAGGGCGACGAGGCTGCAATTCAGGACAGATTTTACAGAGATCTTGAATTTGGCACAGGCGGACTCAGAGGAGTTATCGGTGCAGGCGCATACAGACTTAATGTTTACACTATCAGACGTGCAACACAGGGTCTTGCAGACTATGTAAACGGCGCATTTGAAAACGGCAGCGTAGCTATCGCATATGACAGCCGTATCAAGTCTGACAAGTTCGCAAAGGAAGCTGCTGCAGTTCTGGCTGCAAACGGCATAAAGGTATACATCTATTCAGAGCTTATGCCTACACCAATGCTTTCTTGGGCTGTAAGAGAGCTTAAATGTCAGGCAGGTATCGTTATAACTGCATCACACAATCCTGCAAAGTACAATGGTTACAAGGTTTACGGCGAGGACGGCTGTCAGATCACACTCGATGTTGCAAACACAGTTATCGGCAAGATCAACGCAGTTGAGATGTTCGGTGGTGCAAAGGTAATGGACTTTGAGGACGGTATCAAGTCAGGCAAGATCGAATACATCAAGCAGGAAGTTATCGACAAGTATCTTGACAAGGTAGCACAGCAGGGCGTACATACTGATCTCGTAGCAGACAGCGGTCTGAAGGTAGTATACACTCCTCTTAACGGCACAGGAAACAAGCCTGTAAGAGCTATCCTTAAGAAGATAGGCATAAAGGAAGTAACAGTAGTACCTGAGCAGGAAAATCCTGACGGAAACTTCCCTACCTGCCCATTCCCTAACCCTGAGATAAAGGAAGCCCTTGCAAAGGGACTTGAGCTTTGCAAGACAGTAAAGCCTGATCTTCTTCTTGCAACAGACCCAGACTGTGACAGAGTTGGTATCGCAGTACCAGACCCAGATGGAAACTATGTACTGTTCAGCGGAAACGAAGTAGGCGCAATGCTTCTCAAATATATTTGTCAGGAAAGAACAGCCCTTGGCACAATGCCAAAGGACCCTGTAGCTGTTAAGACTATCGTAACAACAGACATCTGTAAGAAGATCGCAGCAGAATACAATGTAGAGCTTAGAGAAGTTCTCACAGGCTTCAAGTTTATCGGCGAGCAGATCGGTTTCCTTGAGAAAGAGGGACAGGACGACAGATATATCTTCGGATTTGAAGAGAGCTATGGTTATCTTGCAGGCTCATATGTAAGAGATAAGGACGCAGTAGTAGGCTCAATGCTCATTTGTGAAATGGCGGCGTTCTACAGAACAAAGGGCATCTCACTGCTTCAGGCAAGAGAAGATATGTACAAGAAGTACGGCAACTATCTCCACAGCCAGAAGTCATTCCAGTGCGAGGGTGCAAGCGGAATGGAGAGAATGAAGGAGATCATGACAGATCTGAGAGCTGATCCACCTAAGGCTATTGGCGGACTCAAGGTAGTAGACATAGCAGATTATCTTGCATCTGAGGAAACAAACCTTGAAACAGGTGCAAAGACAGTTCTTACACTGCCTAAGTCTGACGTTATCGCATTCAAGCTTGAGCAGGGTGCAAGTGTAATAATCAGACCTTCCGGCACAGAGCCAAAGATCAAGGCATACTACACAACTATCGGCGACACAAGAACTGATGCAGAGGCACAGGAAGAAAAGCTTATTGAAGATTTCAAGGGCATTCTTGGTTTCTAATAATTACTGAATATATCGAACGCAGGCGGTTTTTTGACCCGCCTGCTTTTTTTTATTTGCGATATCCACACAATGCTTGGCGTTTCACAAACCATGTAGGGGAGCAGCGCAATTTCTGCAAGCAGAAATGCGACGTCCCGCTTCTCGTTTGCCTGTCCAATTCTACGTTATCCGCACAACGTTCGGCATATTTTTTCAAAACACTGTACGGCACAACATTTCCGCACACGGCACGTCTACACAAATTCATGAATAATCAAACCTTACCGCTTCGAGCGGGCTGTCGAGGGCGCCAGCCCCTACATCTTGTTCAGACAAATTCGCTGTGCCGCAAAATCGCTACGCTCTTTGCGGATTTTACGTTGTGCTATGGGATAGAAAAAGCGGTGCAGAGTTTTTTACTCCGACACCGCTTTGATTTTGCTTTTAGTTTGTTTTTCTTCTATTGCTTTTCTGCACCGCTTTTGTAGGCTTGCGCCTATTGAGGCTCTGCCTCAAACTCCGACAGGGCTTTGCCCTGTACCCACAATGGGTTTCACCCCTTGACCCTGACCAGGGGCGTGCCCCTGGACCTTTTGCTCGCTTCGCTCGGTGTTGACTTTTACTTTATGCTTGTGACTTGTTCGGTTGGCTATGCCATTCCTCACTCCTCACTTTAACCGAGAAGTTTATCCGCGATCGTATCCAGCCAGCCGCCCTCGACTTCTTCTATCTCACCGTTATCGCAAGCTTTCGCAAACTTCGGGTCTATAGGCATTTTCGCCACAGCGTCGATACCAAACTTCACTGCCGCTTCGTCCACATGGCTCTCACCGTAGATATTATGCTTCTTTCCACAATCAGGACACTCAAAATATGACATATTCTCCACTATTCCAAGCACCGGTACTTTCATCATATCCGCCATATGCACCGCTTTCTCGACTATCATGGAAACCAATTCCTGTGGCGAAGTGACGATAACTATGCCGTCAACCTTAATGGATTGAAAAACTGTCAGTGGCACGTCGCCTGTTCCTGGTGGCATATCTATAAACATCACGTCAACGTCGTTCCATGCCACATCTGTCCAAAACTGCTTCACTGCACCTGCGATAACAGGGCCACGCCATACAACAGGGTCAGTTTCATTTTCAAGAAGCAGATTAAGGCTCATTATCTCGATACCGGTCTTGCTCACCGCAGGGATAATGCCATACATATTGGTATTAGCTCTCTCGTGGATATTAAACGCTGTCGGTATAGACGGGCCTGTTATGTCAGCGTCCAGCACAGCGGTCTTAAAACCACGTCTTTGTGCCGTTACTGCAAGCATACTTGTCACCAAAGACTTGCCTACGCCACCCTTTCCACTCATTACTGCATATACCTTTTTCACAGAGCTCGCAGCATTAAGCTCCTCTTTCAAGCTCTTTTTATCAGAGCATTTTGAAGCACAGTTTTCGCAATCATGTGTGCAGCCTTCGCTCATAGAATCATTCCTTTCAAGGCATTTTCGCCTTTATTTACTATGTTAAGTATATCACTTTGACCGTGAAAAGTCAACCAATACTGACTTTTCACCCAAAGCACTGCTGCCGCATAAAATAAAACAGCCCTGCACCTTGTAACAAAATAGATACTTTGGTATAATACCCCGATAATAAGGCAATAATAGGAACAAGCAGGAGCAAAAGCCTGCAAATCAAGGCGAAAGCCCATAGAATAGGAGTGTTTACAAGTGACTGTACACAGGGGCGATATATATTATGCAGATCTCAGCCCAGTGGTAGGCTCAGAGCAAGGCGGTATGCGACCGGTGCTGATAGTACAAAATGACATAGGCAATAAGCATTCACCCACAGTGATAGCAGCGGCAATAACGAGCCGCCTTGATAAAGCGAAACTGCCGACACATATAGAAGTTGGCGGCGGCACCTGCGGACTAGCAAAAGATTCCGTGGTATTGTTGGAACAGATCCGTACATTGGACAAGAAAAGGCTAAAGGAGAAAATGGGAACACTTGACGTAAGCTCCATGTCCGCAGTAAATTCGGCATTATCAATAAGCTTTGGATTAAAGCTCTAGTTTAATGAGGAATGAGGAGTGAGGAATGACAACGTCAAACCGAACAGATCACAATAACAAAACAAAGCGGTGTCGGAGTGAAAACTCTGCACCGCTTTTCTATCCCAAAAAAATCCGTAGGGGCGGTCAAAAACCGCCCTTATAATAGTCACATCAAACCTATCCGAGAATATCAGAGTGTAACAATAATAATTCCTCACTCCTAACACCCAACTCCTCACTAATCACGACCCTGTGAAAAGGCAGATTGTAAGCCGCATAATCAGTTATGCCCTTGCCCTGATTAGGATTAGCCTTTGAGTAAACAGCGTCACAACAGAATAATACAACAAGTATCACGCACGCCGCAAACCTTGCCTTGAATGGTATCTTCTTCAAAAGATCATCAAAAAACGGTGCCATGATGTATATTCCTGCACAGCCTGCAAAGCCAAATATCAACGCTCCCTCAAGACATATCCTGCCATTGATGTTGCAGAAATATCCCGTGTAATCCCAATATTTCATGTGCTTGAACGTTTCAAGATACCAGCTCGTTGCATATTCGACCACCGAGCATAACCCCACAACAAGGAAAAAAGTCGCCACATGGTGGTCTATGAACCGCTTCAGCAGTATGATACCGCACACACCGCCAAAACCATATATAGGAAGCCATGGACCAAACATGGTTCCTCGATTGACGAAAACTCCGTCCTCAACGATGTGTATGCCCACTTCCCATATCCAGCCTATAAATGCGAATATGAAAAACAGCAGTATATACGTCATGAGTGTATAGTTTCTGTGATAGTCACGGTGAACTATAGTCTTGTTGGCAAATCGGCTGAAATGCGCCTTTCTGTCTACCGCAAGACCGGGGTATTGCTCAAATTCCCGCAGATCGTCAAGCGTCAGCGTTCTCTCCATTATTCACCGCCCCCATTCTCATTATTTTCAGGCACTTTTATCGTGCATATCGGTATGCTTCTAACAATGTCAGGATTTTCGCCCTTTTGTGCAGCTTCCTCAGCCATAAGCTCTTCCAGAAGGTCAAGGTCAAGCAGCTTGTCGTTAAGCTCCTCATAGCCCTCTATCTTGTTCCTGATAGCCTCACGCCTTAGCTGTAAATACACCTCTGCGTCTATCGCAGTTGTGTATGGGTTAGACCAGAATACTCCCACCGCACCGAACGATATGCTCGAAAGCAGTGTCCAGCCTATCATAGAAAGATCCACCTTGAAAAGCTGCCACTTGTATCCCCTAGTCATGGCGATAGAAAGCTTTATTGCCTTTCTCGTCTTGATGTTAGGGTTTTCCGCACATATGAACGGCACCATTGAATAGGCATAATGTTTTATAGGATATCCCACGATAGTAAACGCCCATAAGGTCTGATATATGCTGGTTACAAACATAGTCCTTGCGGGGTGAAGCGTTCTCTCGCGGAAAAGAAAGCCTAGTCTGCCTATCTTCGTTTTCTTGTATGTGTGATTTTCAAGGAAAAATCTTCTCTCACATACCCATAGCACATTAACTATGAATATGGTGAACATCAACTGGAAAATAAAATACACGAATGAAACTATAGTATCCCATGTGGATTTTTTTCCTAAAACATTCATTATCGCCGTGAGCAATGAAAACTGATAGGAATTAGAGCTTGTTGCACTGTCAAAATAAACCGAAGCAGAGGCTGTAAAATTATTGAGCCTGTCATTAAGATAGGTCTGTGCCTTTTCCTTTGCATTTCGGCTAAAAGAAAAAGCGTCTGCCAGTGCTTCAAGATTAGAAGTGTCGTTTGATGAACCAAAGAACGTGACTTCCTTTGAATTCAGTCCGTCAACTCCGTATTTTTTATAAGCGTCCAGCCACTTTTTTACAGCGTCAGGGTTATCTATCTGCCACTTGTCACTGACCTGCTCTGCTGTAAGCTCATTTTTAACCATGTCCTCAATGATCTCTTCCTTATCTTCGGCGTCATATTTAAGATCAGCAACGTGAGAATTATCATAGCTTGACACATTCTGCGTGGTCGAGCCATATTCTCCTGCAATAAATACCATTATGAAGCACACTGCTATGCAGGCGATATAATTTCGCTTCACCCTGCCTTTAGCCGACTGCTTTATTTTTTTTCGGTCAAGCTTTATGACCACCGGCTTATCTTCATTATTCTTCATCTAAAACTATGCCCCCGACGGGACATATCCTCCCTTCACACATACCACTTAACAAAACACTACATGATCAACAATAAATCGACTATTTAATTATATCTTTTTTTTGTGAATATGTCAACGATTTTGAGATCAAAACAAGTCTATTTTAAGATAGTTTTAAGTTTACGTTTAAAACGCCAAACTTTTTTTGCATATTTTCATCTGCAATGTAGAAAATAACATCAAATGACGATATTCATTAATAGGAGTGATAAAATGAAAGCCACTAAGCTTATGAAAACCTCACCCTCTGTCATCTCTTTCGCAGCCATAGGCGGCAAGAAAGAAAACGAAGGACCTTTGGGCGACTATTTTGACAAAATAAACGATGATCCCTATTTCTCCACAGATAGCTTTGAAAAGGGCGAAAGTCAGCTTCAAAAGCAGGCAGTGCTTCACGCTTTGGATAAAGCCGCCCTCTCCCCCGAAGATATAGACGTGCTTTTCGGCGGCGACCTGTTAAATCAGTGTGTCGGCACTACCTATGGCGTAAGAGCCTTTGGAATGCCCTTTCTCGGCATTTACGGAGCCTGCTCCACCATGGCGGAGGGACTACTCCTCGCCTCTCTTTTCGTTGACAACGACCTCGCAAAAAAAGCAATGGCGGTCACATCTTCCCACTTCTGCACCGCTGAAAGACAGTACCGCTTTCCCCTCAACTACGGTGGACAGCGCACTCCCACATCTCAGTGGACAGCCACAGCCTCAGGCTCATTGGTGGTTGCCCCCTCGGACAAGCCCCCCTACATCAGGGGCTGTACTATCGGAAAAATAGTTGACTTGGGCGTGAGCGACGCCAACAACATGGGAGCAGCCATGGCACCTGCCGCATTTTCCACTATAAGCACCTTTTTCACCGACACAGGCATGACCCCCTCCGACTTCGATTATATCGTCACAGGCGACCTTGGCAAAGTTGGAAGCCGTATTCTCTGTGAGCTTTTCGAGCGTGAAAATATAAATATCCGTGACAATCATAAAGATTGCGGCATGATGCTCTATGACTTTGACGAGCAGGATATCCACGCAGGGGGAAGCGGCTGTGGGTGTGCAGGAAGCGTTCTGTGCGGCTATTTTCTCCCGAAGCTCCGTGCAGGTGAAATAAAAAATATCCTCTTTGCTGCCACGGGTGCGCTAATGTCACCAACAGTAAATCAGCAAGGGGAATCTATTCCATCTATATCACATCTCGTGTGGCTGTCAGGGGAAAAAGATATGAAAGGAGCAAACTAATGGACTATCTAATGGCTTTTCTTATAGGAGGTCTTTTTTGTGCCATAGGGCAGGTGCTTATGGACTTCACAAAACTGACCCCCGCACGAATACTGGTGGCATACGTCACAGGCGGCGTGCTTCTGGGTGCGCTGGGACTTTATAAACCACTTATAGACCTCTCAGGCTGTGGCGCAACTGTCCCTCTCACGGGCTTCGGCTATCTTCTCTATAACGGTGTCCGTGAACAGATAGATAAAATAGGCTTCCTAGGCATTTTCACAGGGGGACTTACCGCCTCCGCCGCAGGCATAACTGCAGCCATGACATTCGCCTTTATCTTTTCGCTTTTCTTTAAAAGCTCAGCAAAAGAATAGTTTTATCTTGACAAACCCCAAACCCAGTGGTATTATAAAGATATGTAAATTGGGGGTGCAGAATAATGTATAAACAGATATATCCCGTCATAGGCGACGAAAAAAACCTGCCCTTTTATGTGGTAGGTCTGGGACTTGAAAGCTGGCAGTTTCCAATAAAACGTGCAGATGGCTACGAGTACCCACAAATATTTTTGTCACGCTCAGGGGAGGGCGAGGTCATAATAAACGGAGAAACCACAAAAATACCGCCCGATACTGTTTTCTATATCCCCCCATTCTGTCCACATGAGTATCATGCACTAAGCGATGCGTGGTATCTGGATTGGATAGCCTTTTCCGGCTCACAGGTCATTTCCCTCTTGGAGCAGTGGAAGCTAAATAAGTTCACCGCCATTCAAGGGGTAGATATGGACAGATTACGCCGTATCATAACACGCATCTATTATACTCTGAAAAGTGATAAGCTTTATGGAAATCATTACGCTTCAGCACAGCTTTACGACTTTCTTATAGAATATCGTAAAATAGCTGATAACAGGCTCTCGTCATTTTATACCGCACAATCTGTTGCCTTGGCAGACGTATTGCAGTATATTGAAGAGCATTATCCGGAGCAAATAAAGCTTAACGAGCTTGCAAAAATCGCAGGAGTATCCGAGCAGCACTTATGCAGACTTTTCAAGAAAAATTTTCAGCTCAGACCTATGGAGTATCTTGCGCAAGTAAGGGTACAGCACGCAAAGGATCTGCTTGTGTATTCCAACAAGACCATAGGCGAGATATCAGATGAAACGGGCTTTCAGGACGGATCTTATTTCTCCGTGGTATTCAAGCGGTATGAAAATATGACTCCGGGAGAGTATCGGAGAATAAAGGTGTAGGCTAAGTGAAGAGTGAGGAATGGCATAGCCAAACCTAGCAAAGAGCCACTACCAAGTAGAAGAAACACAAACTAAAGCAAATAACAAAGCGGTGTCGGAGTAAAAAACTCTGCACCGCTTTTACTATCTCATTTTACAACCCCATCCCGTAAAGAGCGAAGCGATTTTGCGGCGGTAGAATTTGCGAACAAAAAAAGAGCGGTCAAAACCGCCCTTTTAAAATCATATAAAACCTATCCGAGAATATCAGAGTAAAAGCAAGAATAATTCCTAACTCCTCACTACTTAGAAAGCAGCTTCTTTATTCTCTCCATAGCCTCAACAGTTCTGTCCTTGTCACCAAAAGCAGTAAGTCTGAACCAGCCTTCGCCGTTCTTGCCAAAACCTGCGCCAGGTGTGCCAACAACATTTGCATTCTCAAGAAGATAATCAAAGAACTCCCATGAACCCATGTTGTTAGGGCATTTCAGCCAAATGTATGGCGAATTCTTGCCGCCTGTGTACTTGATACCAAGCTCGTCAAGTGTGGAAGCCATTACCTTTGCGTTGTTCTGATAGTATTCAATGTTTGCTCTTGTCTGCTTCTGACCCTCCTCAGTGAATACAGCTGCAGCAGCACACTGAACAGGATATGATACACCATTGAACTTTGAGCCTTCACGTCTGCCCCAAAGCTGAGCGATAGAAACTTCGCTGCCGTCAGATGCCTTAACAACAAGCTCGTGTGGGATAACTGTATATCCGCATCTCATTCCTGTGAAGCCTGCTGTCTTTGAAAGTGAACACATCTCGATAGCACATTCCTTTGCACCCTCAACAGCAAAAATACTTCTTGGTACGTCCTTTTCTGTAATGAATGCCTCGTATGCAGAATCGTAAATGATGATAGCGTTGTTCTTCTTTGCATAGTCTATCCAAACTTTAAGCTGCTCCTTAGTGTAAACAGAACCCGTTGGATTGTTAGGTGAGCAAAGATAAATAATGTCGCACTTTACGTTCTCGTCAGGCATAGCCGCAAAGTTGTTCTCCTCGTTTGAATCAGCATAAATTACCTTTCTGCCGTTCATAAGGTTTGTGTCAACATAAACAGGATATGCAGGGTCTGTGATAAGCACTACATTGTCGTCACCGAAAATGTCAACAATGTTTCCGCAGTCAGACTTTGCACCGTCGTTTATCCTGATGTCGTCAGCAGGAATGTCAACGCCGAAGCTCTTGTAGTAGCCTGCAACAGCCTCTTTCAGGAAGTCATATCCTGCACCGCTGTCCTCATAGCCCTTGAATGTTTCCTTGACGCCCATTTCGTCAGCGCCCTTTTTCATTGCCTCAACAACGCACTTTGCGATAGGCTGAGTAACGTCGCCGATACCCATTCTGATGATGTCAGCCTCAGGGTGTGCCTCAGTGAAGGCCTTTACCTTCTTGGCAATGTTTATAAAAAGATAATTCTTTTCCAGCTTGAGAAAATTTTCGTTGATACTTGGCATAATTCCAACTCCTTTTCATTTTTGCGACCCGAAGTTTCACGGGTCAAACTTATAAAACGCACACAGCCGCAAAGCACATTCAAAACGCTCTGCGGCTGCCGCTTTTTTAACGCAGTGTCCGCTGCGAAATTTACATTACGATGTGACCTGAGAATACTGTTACAGCGTCGCCTGTAAGATATACAGCCTCGTCTGTGTATCTTATCTTAAGAGTGCCTCCCTTAAGTATAACAGATATTTCCTCGTCCTTTTTGCAGAATCCGTTAAGAACAGCCGCAACTGCTGCTGCACAAGCACCGGTGCCGCAAGCCCAAGTCTCGCCTGAGCCTCTCTCCCATACTCTCATCTTGAGTGTGTGGTCATCGATCACCTTGATGAACTCAGCGTTCACTCTCTCAGGGAATATCTTGTCATGCTCGAACTCAGGACCTACCTTGTCAATGTCAAGGCTGTCAACATTGTTCATGAATACAACAGCGTGTGGGTTGCCCATTGAAACGCAGGTGATGTTGTAGTCATTTCCTGCAATATTCACCTTTCTGTCAACTACCCTGCCGTTCTCGTCAGGCTCAAGTTCAACAGGAACAAGGTGAGGAGCAAGAATAGCCTTGCCCATGTTTACAGTAGCACCGCTTACCTCACCGTAGTGACGGATAAGTGAAACTGTCATGATACCCGAAAGTGTTTCGATAGTCATTTCGTCCTTGTCAACAATGCCGTTATCTCTCATGAACTTAGCAACGCATCTGATACCGTTTCCGCACATCTTGCCCTCAGAACCGTCAAGATTGAACATTCTCATCTTAGCGTCTGCGACCTTTGAACGGCAAATAAGGATAACACCGTCACCGCCGATACCGAAGTGTCTGTCAGACAGATTGAGTGCCAGACCCTCAGGATTGTCTATTCTCTGGTCAAAGCAGTTGAAGTAGATGTAGTCATTGCCGCAGCCCTGCATCTTTGTGAACTCAAATGTCTGCTTTTCAGTTCTCATGTTGTTTATATCAACTATCTCAGTAGTTGACTCAGTGTATTTACTTCTGATAGATGCCGCAATAGCGTTTGCAGTGTCGATAGAAGTCAGACAAGGAATGTTCCACTCAACTGTCTTTCTTCTTATCTTAACAGAATCTCTTGTAGGTATTCTTCCCTTTGAAGAAGTTGAGATAACATAAGCTATCTTTCCGCTCTCGATAAGTGTGAGAGTGTTGTTGTCCTCGTTCTCGTGTATCTTAGCCACTACCTCAGCGTCAATGCCGTGCTCGTGAAGCACCTTAGCAGTGCCGTTTGTAGCGTATATCTTAAATCCAAGGTCAGCGAACATCTTAGCTGTCTGTGGTATCTCGCCCTTGTCAGAATCTCTAACGGTGATGAATACTCCGCCTTTCTTGCCAAGCTTGTAGCCAGCAGCAGTAAGGGCCTTATACAGTGACTCTTCAAGAGAATTAGAAACTGCAAGCACCTCACCTGTTGACTTCATCTCAGGTCCAAGGTGGTTGTCAACGCCGATAAGCTTCTCGAATGAGAATACAGGAACTTTAACGGCAACATATGGTGAATTTCTGTAAAGACCGGTGCCGTAGCCCATGTCCTTGAGCTTCTCGCCAAGCATACACTTAGTTGCAAGGTCTACCATAGGAACGCCCGTTACCTTAGAGATATAAGGGATAGTTCTTGAAGAACGTGGGTTTACCTCGATAACATATATCTCGTCATGGTATGCAATATACTGAATGTTTACAAGACCCTTTGTGTTAAGTGCGATAGCAAGTTTCTTTGAACACTCGATAATTCTGTTTATCAGGCTGTCAGAAACGTTCCATGCAGGATAAACCGCAATAGAGTCGCCTGAGTGGATACCTGTTCTCTCGATATGCTCCATGATACCAGGGATAAGAATATCCTCGCCGTCACAGATAGCGTCTATCTCAAGCTCAGTACCCATAAGATACTTGTCTATAAGTACAGGGTTCTCTATTCCCTGGTCGAGAATGATAGCCATGTATTCCTTGATATCGTCATCGTTGAATGCGATTATCATGTTCTGTCCGCCAAGAACGTAAGAAGGTCTCATAAGAACAGGATAGTGTATCTTGTTTGCGACTTCAAGAGCCTCGTCACAAGTCATGACAGTGAAGCCCTGAGGTCTCTTTATTTTCAGCTGTTCAAGCAGCTCGTCAAATCTCTCTCTGTCCTCAGCAGCGTCGATAGCGTCAGGAGGAGTACCCAGAATGTTTACACCATGCTCAGCCATATGCTTTGTGAGCTTGATAGCAGTCTGTCCGCCGAATGCCACAACAACTCCAACAGGCTTTTCAACTCTGATGATGTTCATAACGTCCTCGTCAGTAAGAGGCTCGAAATAAAGTCTGTCAGCAGTGTCAAAGTCAGTTGAAACTGTCTCAGGGTTGTTGTTTACGATAACAACGTCATAGCCCTTTTCTTTCAAAGCCCATACGCAGTGAACTGACGCATAGTCGAACTCGATACCCTGACCTATTCTGATAGGACCTGAACCGAATACTATAACAGTCTTTCTGTCATGACCCCTGTTTGCAATGAACTCGCTTGCCTCGTCCTCGTTGTCATATGTTGAGTAGAAGTAAGGCGTCATAGCCGCAAACTCAGCCGCACAGGTATCAACCATTTTAAATACAGCATGAACAGGCTTTTCTATCTTCTTGCCTGTTATCTTCTCGATGACCTTATCAGTATAGCCTATCTTCTTAGCCTCAAGATAAGTTTCCTCGTTGAAGTTATTTTTGAGCGTCTTTTCCATGTCAATAAGCTTGCAGAGCTTGTAGAGGAACCACTCGTCTATCTTAGTGATGCTGTGTATCTCATCAACAGAAACACCACGTCTGAGAGCCTCGTATACAACGAAAAGTCTTTCGTCTGTGCAATCAGAAAGTCTGTCATGGATAGTCTTGTCATCAAGGTCAAGCATCTTAGGTGAGATAAGGCAGTCATGACCTATCTCAGCTCCTCTTACAGCCTTCATTATAGCCTGCTCAAAAGTAGAGCCGATAGCCATAACTTCACCAGTAGCCTTCATCTGTGTACCAAGCTCACGCTTAGCATAAACGAACTTGTCGAAAGGCCACTTAGGAAGCTTAACAACAACATAGTCAAGGGCAGGCTCAAAGCAAGCATAAGTCTTGCCTGTTACAGCATTCTTTATCTCGTCAAGAGTATAACCTATAGCTATCTGAGCTGCGACCTTAGCGATAGGATAACCTGTCGCCTTAGAAGCAAGTGCGGAAGAACGTGAAACTCTAGGGTTTACCTCGATAACAGCATACTCGAAGCTGTCAGGATTAAGAGCGAACTGACAGTTACAGCCACCCTCTACTTTAAGAGTATCGATTATCTTCAAAGCTGCGGAACGGAGCATCTGATATTCCTTATCAGCCAGCGTAACAGCAGGAGCTATAACGATAGAGTCGCCTGTGTGAACACCAACAGGGTCAAAGTTCTCCATTGAGCAAACAGTGATAACATTGCCCTTAGCGTCTCTCATTACCTCGAACTCTATCTCTTTCCAACCTGCGATACATTTCTCAACAAGCACCTGAGTGATAGGTGAAAGATAAAGACCATTTCTTGTGATCTCCTTGAGCTCTTCCTCGTCATTAACGATTCCTCCGCCTGTACCGCCAAGGGTAAAAGCAGGTCTGATGATAAGAGGATAACCGATACCGGGCTGATTAGCGAAGTCAACAGCGTCCTCAACAGTATTAACGACCTTAGAAGGGATACATGGCTGACCGATAGACTCCATAGTATCCTTGAACATCTGTCTGTCCTCAGCCTTGTCGATAGTTTCAGGGTTAGCACCAAGAAGCTTAACATTATACTTGTCAAGGAATCCCTCCTTAGCAAGCTGCATAGAAAGCGTAAGACCCGTCTGACCGCCAAGGGTAGAAAGCAGGCTGTCAGGGCGTTCTTTTTTGATAACTCTCTTAACAGTTTCAAGAGTAAGCGGCTCAATGTATATCTTGTCAGCCATAGCATTGTCCGTCATGATAGTAGCAGGGTTAGAGTTTATAAGAATAACCTCCAGACCCTCCTGCTTGAGCGCGCGGCAAGCCTGTGTACCTGCATAGTCAAACTCAGCAGCCTGACCTATAACGATAGGACCCGAGCCGATAACGAGAACTCGCTTTATATCTTTATTTAAAGGCACTTAAATTCAATCCTTTCTGAAAAGTTTAGGGAAACGCTGAAAGTGAGGAGTGAGGAGTGAGGAGTTATCCCTTCTCACACTCTCGAAAACCGCACCCAGCAACCCTCTGTGTTAAAGCTTAACGACCTCAGTAAAACATAATGTAGGGGCGAACAGCGTTCGCCCGTTCACTATCACGACCGCCCCATATAAAAGCCGCTCGAATAATGAACACTACAATAGTCATATCAAACACATTCCGTCAGCCACGGGCGAACACTGTTCGCCCCTACTGTTGCAGAAACTGAGATCAATAATTTCTATACTTCAAAAAATCAGAGCTTATTTCTTGTTAGTGTCAATGAGCTCAATAAACTCATCAAACAAGAAGTCAGTATCATGCGGACCACCACAAGCCTCTGGGTGGAACTGTACAGAAAATGCAGGCTCGTTGAGATATCTGATACCCTCACAAGTGCCGTCATTGGCATTTACATAAAGCACCTTTGCTTCACCCTCAGGGAGCGAATCGTTCTCTACTGCATATCCATGGTTCTGTGATGTTATGTAAACTCTGCCTGTTTCTGTGTTCTCAGCAGGCTGGTTCGCACCTCTGTGACCATACTTCAGCTTGTGTGTCATCGCACCATGTGCAAGCGCCAAAAGCTGATGACCCAGACAAATTCCAAAAGTAGGTATCTTCATCTCAGAAAGCTTTTTAAGCTCCTCGATTATCTCCACATTCTCCGCAGGATCTCCAGGGCCGTTTGAAAGCATTATGCCGTCAGGTGCAAGCTCCTTTATCCTCTCTGCCTTTGTGTATGCAGGAACAACAGTTACCTCGCAGCCTCTCTTAACAAGCTCTCTTCCAATGTTGTGCTTTGCACCAAAATCGTAAAGCACTACCTTCCTCTTGACCTCTCCCTCAGGCTCGAATGTTTTCTCCTCCGAGCAGGTCGTGTTCTTTACAGCCTCAACTATCGTGTAGTTCTTAAGATCTGTCAGTCCGAAGCTTGAACCCTCAGGAACGATCTTTCCGTTCATAACACCCGACTCACGAACTATTTTTGTGAGCTGACGAGTGTCGATACCGTAAAGACCTACGATGTTATGCTGCTTTAAAAAAGTGTCAAGATCACCCTCACAACGGAAGTTGCTAGGCTCTTGACACCAATCTCTAACAATATAAGCTTTAACATGAGGACATTCACTTTCAAAATCCTCAGGAATAACGCCATAGTTACCAATTAACGGAAATGTCTGAACAACTATCTGTCCGTAGTAACTAGGGTCAGTAAGTGTTTCGAGATAGCCTGTCATAGCCGTAGTAAAAACAATTTCGCCAATAGCTTCGCCAGCTGCGCCGAAACTTTTACCCTCGAAAATAGTACCGTTCTCCAAAATCAGATACGCCTTCTGCACTATAAGCTCCTCCTTTTTCACGCAAATTTTTACGATTACTATTATAACACAACCGCCTGCCTTTGTAAAGGCTTTTAACACTTTTTTTAGTTTTTATTTTTCAGTGTAAATTAAAAAAAACGAGCAGACCGAAGTCCACTCGTCTAAAATACTATTTTCTCTTTTTCAACGCCGCTTTAAGCCCTCTCATGATAACATCTCTCGCCTTAACAGCGTCCTCCTTGTCAAGAGGCGGCGTGTTACCAAGAGGATAATCTATACCAAGCTGCTGGTACTTCACCTTGCCCATAGTGTGATAAGGCAGAACGTCAAGCGCTTTCAAAGTCTTTAGCTGTGAGATAAACTCGCCCAGCCTGAAAAGATATTCTTCCTTGTCCGTGATACCCGGCACAACAACATGACGTATCCATATAGGCACACCATGCTCCGACAAAAACTTCGCAAACGCAAGAATGTTGTCATTGTAGTGCCCCGTAAGCTTCTTGTGTTCCTCACGGTCAATATGCTTGATATCCAGCATAACAAGATCGGTGCATTTGCAAAGCCTTTCAAACTTTTCCGTGCTGTCAGGCGTAAAAGTGATGCCCGAGCTGTCAAGACAAGTGTGTATCCCCTTTTCCTTAGCCTTTTCAAAAAGTTCCGTCACAAAGTCTATCTGCACCAAAGGCTCGCCGCCCGTGCAGGTAATGCCGCCGTTTTTCATGAACTCTTTTACCGAGTCATATTCCGCCAGCAGACTTTCAACCGTCCTCTTTGTACCTGTGCCTATCTTCCAAGTATCAGGATTGTGGCAGTAAAGACATCTCATAGGACAGCCCTGAAAGAAAATAACAAACCTTATCCCCGGTCCGTCCACCGTACCAAAGCTTTCCGTAGAATGTATAAATCCCTCCATGGGATATCCCTCCTTTTTTATTTCGCATGAACGCACGCCCGTTCAGCCTGCACAAACAATTCTGTAGGGGACGGCACCCTCGACGTCCCGTTTCTGCTCGCTCACAAATTTATATCACCGCATACCTATCCGCAAAAAGCAACAAACGAGCGGCAGCTCTCATCCACATAAAACAAGAAGTTCCATGTAAGACGACGCCGACCGCCCGTGTGCATATTATCCGCAAAGAAACTCATTCTATGCGGCAAAGCTCAAATTAAAGGCTCTTGTGGAACGTTCTTGAAATAACGTCGTCCTGCTGCTCCTTAGTAAGCTTTACGAAGTTTACAGCGTAGCCTGAAACTCTGATAGTGAGCTGTGGATACTTCTCAGGGTGAGCCTGAGCGTCCAGAAGAGTTTCTCTGTTAAGTACATTTACATTAAGGTGATGACCGCCTTTTTCAGCATATCCGTCAAGAAGTCCGATAAGGTTGTCTACCTGTGCCTCTGTTGGTTCAAAGTTTGCCATAGTATTACATTCCTTTCTTAGTATTTATGGAAAACAAGCGGAGAACGAACCTCCGCCGTTTTCTAAAATAGGGAGTTAATCTTCATCTCTGTCAACAGCATCCTCTTCTGTAGGCTGACAGCAAGCCGTCTTGCCGTCACCGCCACAATCGGAAGTGCTGTAAGTTTTAACGTTCAGACCTTCTTCGGTTTCGTCAACGTCTATCGTAAGATGACCCTGACCACCCATCATAAGTCTGTCAATGACGTCAACAAGCTCGTTTACCTGAGCCTCGTCCTCGTCCTTTTTAACATTAAACCCCATCTTCGTTAAGCTCCTTAGCTATGCTTTCGATATCAAGGTCGCCCATGAATACCTTGTCGTCCTTGCCAAGAGCGTCAGGAATGATAGAGAATGTGTTTGAGATACCGTCCTGGGCGTGTCTGAATGGCAGCTTAGCAACTGAAGAAAGTGATGCAGAAGCGCCGTGAGTATCTCTGCCGTGCATTGGGTTAGCACCAGGAGCAAGAGGCACACCGATCTTTCTTCCGTCAGGTGTAGAACCAGTCTTCTTACCATAAACAACGTTAGATGTGATAGTAAGGATAGACATTGTAGGAACACCATCTCTGTATGTGTGGTGCTTTCTGATCTTGTCCATGAATGTTCTAACGAGGTCAACTGCGATCTTGTCAACTCTCTCGTCGTTGTTGCCATACTTAGGGAAATCGCCCTCAACTTCGTAGTCAGTTACGATTCCGTCCTCATCTCTGATGCACTTTACCTTAGCGTACTTGATAGCAGAAAGTGAGTCAGCTACAACTGACAGACCTGCGATACCAGTAGCGAAGTATCTCTTAACATCTCTGTCATGAAGAGCCATCTGAACTCTCTCATAAGAATACTTATCGTGCATATAGTGGATAACGTTCAGTGTATTTACATACAGACCAGCCAGCCACTCCATCATATCGTCATACTTAGCCATTACATCATCATAATCGAGGTAATCGCCTGTAACCGGACGATACTTAGGACCTACCTGTATCTTAAGTCTTTCGTCAACACCGCCGTTGATAGCATAAAGCAGGCACTTAGCAAGGTTAGCTCTTGCACCGAAGAACTGCATTTCCTTACCGATCCTCATTGAAGATACACAGCAAGCGATAGCGTAGTCGTCACCGTGTGTAACTCTCATAAGGTCGTCGTTCTCGTACTGGATAGCAGAAGTCTTGATAGAAGTCTTAGCACAGAACTTCTTGAAGTTTGAAGGAAGCTTTGTGCTCCACAGAACTGTCATGTTCGGCTCTGGTGCAGGACCAAGGTTCTCAAGTGTGTGGAGATATCTGAATGAAGTCTTTGTTACCATTGGAACGCCGTCGATAGAAACGCCGCCGATAGACTCTGTTACCCAAGTTGGGTCGCCTGAAAACAGTGAGTTATACTCAGGTGTTCTTGCGAACTTAACAAGTCTGAGCTTCATGATAAAGTGGTCAACAAGCTCCTGAGCCTCCTGCTCTGTGAGGATACCTCTGTCCATATCTCTCTTGATATAGATATCGATAAATGTAGAAGTTCTGCCAAGTGACATTGCAGCACCGTTCTGCTCCTTAACAGCAGCAAGGTAGCCGAAGTACAGCCACTGGATAGCTTCCTTAGCGTTCTTAGCAGGACGTGAGATATCGTAACCGTAGATCTCGCCAAGCTTCTTGAGTTCGCCAAGGGCTCTGATCTGCTCAGAAAGCTCTTCTCTGAGCCTGATGTTCTTAGAAGTCATTCTTACCAGTGAAGTAGCAAGCTGATCCTTCTTGTCCTCAACAAGATAGTCTATACCATAAAGAGCAACTCTTCTGTAGTCGCCTATGATCCTTCCTCTGCCGTAAGCGTCTGGAAGACCTGTGATGATAGCAGCGTGTCTGGCAAGCTTCATCTCAGGTGTGTAAGCGTCAAAAACGCCCTGATTGTGAGTTTTTCTATATTCAGTAAAGATCTTTACAACTTCAGGATCAACTGTGTAGCCGTTCTGCTCGCAAGCATTCATAGCCATTCTGATACCGCCGAAAGGCTGAAGAGAACGCTTGAAAGGCTTGTCAGTCTGGAAACCAACGATCTTCTCAAGATCCTTGTTAAGGTAACCAGGACCGTGTGAGGTGATAGTAGAAACGATCTTAGTGTCCATATCGAGAACACCGCCGGCTTCTCTCTCCTTCTTTGAAAGCTCCATTACCTGTTCCCAGAGCTTAGTAGTTGCTTCTGTAGGGCCTGTAAGAAAGCTGTCGTCACCGTCATATGGTGTGAAGTTCTTCTGGATAAAATCACGAAGATTGATAGAAGTGTTTGACCATCTGCCGGGCTTAAAGCCTTCCCATTCGTCATAAAACTGTCTTTCCATTTTATACTCTCCTGACATAAGATTTCGGGCAGCACATATTACCTCAATATTCAGTATTGCATACCTATTAATAATACTACCGCTCGTATGTTAAAATAATAACATACTTCAAAATCAAAGTCAAGTCACATTCAGAAATATTACTCTTACGCCATACTTCTTTCATATGTTAGAATCGGTTACCCAATTCACGGAAAATTATTTGAATAAAAAAAGTGATCGCCTACAAAAAGCTCAAACATTTTTTGCAACAAAAGCGGTGCAGAGCATTCCGCTCCGACACCGCTTTGTGATTTATTTTTTGCAATTCTTCTGTTGCTTTTCTGCACCGCTTGCAGGCTTACACCTATCAAGGCTCTCTCCGCAGACCTTTTGCTCGCTTCACTCGTGGGTGCTTTTACTTTGTGTTGGTGATTTGCTCGGTATGGCGCTGCCATTCCTCACTCCTCACTCCTCACTTAAAAACTACGCTCTCTCGACTTTGAGCAGATTTGTCGTTCCGCTCATTCCAAGCGGTACTCCTGCTGTAATAACGACAAGGTCGCCCTTCTTCAGATAGCCAAGCTCCACAGAACGCTCCAGAGCGTGTCTGATGAGTTCGTCAGTGTTTGTTTTCTCTTCGATAACGCCTGCTCTGATACCCCATGAAAGGCTGAGCTGATGATATGTTGTATCGTCAGTTGTAAGTGCGATTATAGGACAGTTCGGACGGAATTTTGAAAGCGTTCTTGCTGTTGTTCCGCCCTTTGTTACTGTCAGGATCGCTACAGCATTAAGGTCATGGGCAGTTGTAACAGTAGCGTGTGAGATAGCATCAGTGATAGATGAATTTCTCTCGTCTGCTCTTTTCTTGAAACGTGAGATATAGTCGATATCCTTTTCGGTCGTTTCTGCAATAAGGCTCATGGTCTTGACAGCCTCAACAGGATATTTACCCGCGGCAGTTTCCCCTGAAAGCATTATAGCAGACGAGCCGTCATAAATAGCGTTTGCAACGTCGGTTATCTCGGCTCTTGTAGGACGTGCGTTTGTTATCATAGACTCCAGCATCTGAGTTGCTGTGATAACGTTCTTGCCTGCGTTGTAGGCTTTTCTGATAAGCTCTTTCTGGATAGCAGGTATCTGCTCGAAAGGTATCTCAACGCCCATATCACCTCTTGCTACCATTATTCCGTCAGCAGCGTCAAGGATCTCGTCAATATTGGCAACACCCTGAGCGTTTTCTATCTTAGCGATGATTCTAGGATTGAACCAGCCAAGGCTCTGGGTAAATTTTCTAAGATAAATAACGTCAGCACCTGTTCTTACGAATGAAGCTGCGATATAGTCAAATCCCATTTTTGCGCCAAATTCAAGGTCAGACATATCAGCGTCAGAAATGTAAGGCATAGAAAGGTTTACGTCAGGAACGTTGATACCCTTGTGGTCGGAAACAACTCCGCCGTGGATTACTTCGCAAACGATGTCAGTGCTGTCAACTCTGGTAGCTTTCAGCTCGATATTTCCGTCATTGATAAGTATTCTAGTGCCTACAGAAACGTCCTTTGGAAGCTGTGGGAATGTGATAGAGCAGATAGTTTCGTCGCCCTCCACTTCTCTTGTGGTAAGTGTGAATGTATCGCCGTCCTTGATAGTAACAGGCTTGTGATCCTTAAAGTTTTTAAGTCTTACCTCAGGTCCTTTTGTATCAAGAAGAGTTGCAATATTAACGCCAAGTTCTTCCCTTAGCTTGCATACAGTTTCAAAGCGAGCCTTATGAACACTGTGGTCAGAGTGTGAGAAATTGAATCTCGCAACGTCCATGCCGTTTTTCATAAGCTCACGCATAATGTTTTCGTCATCTGTGGAAGGTCCGATAGTGCATACGATCTTAGTTTTTTTCATTTTTACTCTCCTAACATACATTGCTATTTCAACGCATTAGCATTTTAATCTAAAAAACAAAGCTTTTTCATTTATTATAACCGATTTTAACTTAATCGTCAATAGCGCAATGTATAATTTGTGTAAAATCGAAAGACAATATCAGACATTTGTTTTAAAACAAAAAACGGACGATATCAATAACCGCCCGTTCAACATCTTATCTTCCGAAGCAATCCTCGCAAAGCTCACGAAGATCCTTTGCCGCCTTTTCAATATCAGGCTGAGAAACCACCGCAGAAACTACCGCAGCGCCGTCAATACCCATACCCTTAAAGTTCGGCACAGTTTTTTGATTAACTCCGCCTATTATTACGATAGGGATATCCACAGCGGCTCTTATTTCTACAAGTTGTTCCTTTGTGACAGCTCTTGCGTCTGTCTTGGTGTTGGTGGCATACATTGCACCAACGCCAAGGTAATCTGCACCGTCTGCCTGTGCTTTTTTAGCTTCTTCAAGAGTTGCCGCAGAAATACCTATTATCTTGTCCTCACCGAGGATTTTTCTTGCAACTGCACACGGCATATCGCTCTGTCCAAGATGAACGCCCGCACAGTCAACAGCCTGTGCAATATCAAGTCTGTCGTTGATGATAAGCGGCACATTGTATTTGTCCGTTATCTTTTTTACTCTGACTGCAAGCTCATAGAATTCTCTTGAAGTGCAGTCCTTCTCTCTTAGCTGGATAACTGTACAGCCGCCTTTTACGCCCTCCTCTACCGACTGCTCGATAGTTTCGCAGGACATAAGCCCACGGTCAGTGCAGAGATAAAGCGTGTAGTCAATTTTCGATTTGTCCATTTTTTTACCCTCTTATCTTTTATCATAAAATAACTTCCATACCTGTCTTGTATGGCTTCAACCCTGCTTTTTCGTAAAATTTTCTTGCCGATGGATTGCACTCCCACACGTTGAGAGTAACATTATAACAGCCCTGCTCCTTAGCGAATTTCTTCACTGCCTCGTAAAGTACCGAGCCGATATGCTGACCTCTGCATTTTTCATCAACACACAGATCGTCGATATACAAAGTTTTTATATCCGTGAGAACATTGTCGCCCTTATGCTCCTGAAACACACAAAAAGCGTAGCCCTTCATAACATCATTTTCATCAACTGCGGCAAATATAGGCTTAGTTTTATCCTTTAGCATATCCTTAAGCTCGTTATCAGTATACTTTTTCGCACCCTCTTTAAAAAGGTCAGGTCTGCCCTGCTGATGAACTCTCTCTACCTGATAGAGCAAGCTGTTCATTTGCGGTATATCCTTTTCACAAGCAAATCTTACGGTCATTTTTCATTCTCCTTTGTATGAAAAAGTATAATATGCAGTGCAAACGGACGAACACTGTTCGCCCACGCAAGCAACATCACCACATAAAATTTAGTGGCATCACATTGATATGATACCACTAGATCTGAAATATTGCAATACTAAACTTCTTCTATCTTAGCCTTAGCCGCAAATACCTGACTATTCATTTTGCTGATTGCGTCAATGATAGAAATATGGAAGCTTCCTGAGCCTATCTCTCCAGCATTTTCATATGCGAACTCGCCTGCTATGCCCATGCTTGCAATGCCTGTTACAGCGGCGGTATACATATCGTCGCAAGCACCTGCGAATGAGCCTACAAGTCCTGTTGTCATACAGCCTGTGCCTGTTACCTTTGAAAGATATGGGTGACCGTTTGATATCCTTGCGACTCTTTTTCCGTCTGTTATTGTATCCACCGCACCTGTGATAGCTGCAACGCAGTTATACTTTGCGGCTGTTTTTTTCGCAACGGAAACAGGGTCGTTTTTCTCGTCAGCTTCCGAGGTGTCAACACCCTTTGTGGAAACTTCTAGTCCTGCAAGATATGACATTTCAGAAAGATTTCCTCTGAGTATGCTTATCTTCACATTTTCAAGTATACGCTTTGCAGTTTCATTTCTGAAATTTGATGCTCCTGCTCCAACCGGGTCAAAAACTACAGGAACGCCAAGCTCGTTGGCTTTCTTTCCAGCAGCTACCATTGACTCGACCGTTCTTGCATTGAGAGTACCCATGTTTATAACGAGAGCCTTTGATATAGAAGTTATATCTGCTGCTTCTGCGATATCGTCTGCCATGATAGGTGAAGCACCAATGGCGAGAATGCAGTTTGCAACGTCATTTACAGTAACATAATTTGTGATACAATGCACCAAAGGGCATATATCTCTTACCTTGTCTGCTGCTTTCGCACAGCTTTCAATTATAGAACCCATTATGCTCTTACCTCCTTTGAGAAGCCAAGGAAATTATCAAATACTTTTGCCTTTTTAAGAGCTGTAACGATAACGATAGCAAGAACTGTACCGCCTGCACAGCTTACAAAGAAAGGCAGGATATAAACTGTTATTGCTGCGGCTGGTGCGCCAACGAGAAATCTGGCAACAGGATATGCAAGAAGTCCGCCGAGGACTGATGTGCCGAAAAGCTCGCCAACATAAGCGGCAGGGAGCTTCTTTATGTACTTATAGAGCATACCTGCAACGAATGCGCCAACCATTGAACCCGGGAACGCAAGGAGAGAGCCAAGTCCCGGAAGATTTCTGAGAAGTGCGGCTGTGAAGCCAACGCCCACTGCCCATGCAGGTCCAAGGAAAACTGCACCGATTATGTTTACAAGGTGCTGAACAGGTGCGCACTTTGAAGCGCCGATAGGGAACGAAACAAGCGAGCCTACCACTGCAAGGGCTACCAATACTGCTGCGAATACCAATTTGTGAATGTTTGTCTTTTTCATTTTTATTCCTCCATATCGTATCGCACCGCCGAACGAAAAAGAGCAAGTTATCCAGCGGCGCACAGACCGTGGCTATGCTATCCGCTCACGATCTGACGTAAATTATTTTCGGTCGGTGCTCCATTGCACCCTCTCACCCCGAAACACGGGTTCCCTCGCTGAATACTTTTTATGAAAAAGTTCGCAAGACGCTCCTCTTGCACATTACATTCTTTTTATATCTGCTCTCATGCAATTGTCCGATTTTTTGTACAATTGTCGAGCTGACATTCAATTTTTATATCATGCGGGCGAACGCTGTTCGCCCCTGCATCGAGTTTTCTACTTCTCTGAGCAGAATTTAACCTCTTTGCCCTCGAGTATCATGTTTGTTGTTCTAACGGCACACATCTTGCCGCACATTGAGCAGGTATGTCTGTCGGCAGGTGGGGTCTGCTCAAAGAATCTTCTTGCCTTTTCACCGTCAAGTGCTATCTCGAACATTTCGTCCCAATCCATTTTGTGACGTGCTGCTGCCATTTTATCGTCCATATCTCTTGCACCCTTTACGCCCTTTGCGATATCTGCGGCATGGGCTGCTATCTTGCTGGCGATAATGCCCTCCTTAACGTCGTCAACGTCCGGAAGTCTGAGATGCTCGGCAGGAGTAACATAGCAGAGGAAGTCTGCACCGCTTGCTGCGGCTATTGCTCCGCCGATAGCTGATGTGATATGGTCATAGCCAGGTGCGATATCTGTTACCAGAGGTCCAAGTACATAGAAAGGTGCGCCGTGGCATATCTTCTTTTCCATTATCATATTTGCGGCGATCTCGTTCATTGCCATATGGCCAGGACCCTCTACCATTACCTGAACGTCCTTTTCCCACGCTCTCTTTGTGAGGTTGCCAAGCTCGATAAGCTCGGAGATCTGAGCGGCGTCGGAAGCGTCTGCAAGACATCCCGGACGGAGTGCGTCGCCAAGTGAGATAGTAACGTCATACTCTCTGAGTATTTCAAGCACCTCGTCATAATACTCAAAGAATGGGTTCTCATTGCCTGTCATCATCATCCATGCGAAGAGCAGTGAACCGCCACGGGAAACGATATTCATTTTTCTTCCCTCACGTCTGAAAGCTTCGATTGCACGTCTGTTGATACCTGCGTGGATAGTCATAAAGTCAACGCCCTCTTCTGCATGGGCTTTTACTACCTTAAGAAAGTCCTGAGCGGATATCTCAAGGAGGTCTTTATCAAGGTAGCCGATAGCGTCATACATAGGAACAGTGCCTATCATGGCAGGCGACTTTGCTACTAGCTCTTTTCTGAAAGTATTGGTCTTGCCGTAGTTTGACAGATCCATGATAGCTTCAGCGCCGAACTTGATAGCCATATCCACTTTCTGCATCTCAATGTCATAATTCTTAGAGTCCCCTGAGATACCGAGATTTACGTTTATCTTAGTTTTAAGACCTTTACCGATACCCTCGGCAGAGAGAGCAGTATGGTTCACGTTGGCAGGGATCGCCACCTGACCTGCTGCAACAAGAGCCATAAGCTCGTTTACATCCATATTTTCTTTTTTAGCCACTGTTTCCATTTCAGGGGTAACGATACCCTTTTTAGCGGCTTCCATTTGAGTTTTATAATTTCTCATAGAACAGTTCCTTTCAAGTCGTAATAGTCATAAAAGTGATTAACGGGGCTATGTCCTTTGCCCACTGTGAATGATTTTTCTATTGCCTCGGTGATATAGTTTTTCGCCTTTGTTACAGCAGAGAGCATATCCATACCGTGGGCAAGGTTTGCAGTTATGGCAGATGACAAAGTACAGCCAGTGCCATGGGTATTAGGCGAATCAACACGCTTGCAGGCAAGCTTATGAACGCCCTCTGGGGTACAGAGATAATCCACAGCGTCGCCGGTGAGATGACCGCCTTTGACGAGGACGTTTTTTACGCCCATATCCATTATTATCCTTGCGGCTTTTTCCATATGGTTTTCATTCTTTATCTCCAAGCCTGAGATAGCTTCGGCTTCGGGGATATTCGGTGTAAGGAGCGTAACTATAGGAAAGAGCTTTTCCCTCATGGTGGAAACAGTTCCGCCCTCAGAGAGAGCGTCTCCGCTTGTAGCGACCATGACGGGATCGCAGACGATAATACTTGGTTTATACTCATTAAGCTTATCCGCAACTGCTGAAATAATTTTGGCAGTTGGGAGCATACCGAGTTTTACGGCATCGACGTGGATATCCTCAAACACAGCGTCTATCTGTTTTTGTATCTCCTCAACGGGTACGTTGAAAACAGACAGCACACGGGTAGTATTTTCAGCGACGACAGATGTAATAACGCTCATGCCGAAAGTTTCATTAGCGCTGAAGGCTTTAAGGTCGGCTTGTATACCTGCGCCACCGGAGCAATCCGAGCCTGCCACTGACAAACATTTTAACATACTTTATTCCTTTCTTATGGAAAAGGGGAAACAAAAAAACCTCCTGACCATGCAGGAGGTAAATTTACACAAAACTTGCTTCCTACACTGGTCTTGACCAACAGGTTCAAAGGGTCAGGTTTTACCTTCTCAACCCAGCGTTTTCGCTTGGGTCCCCCTGCAAACTTTATTCGATTTTTCGCAGTTTTTCTGCTTTTTTATTATAACACTGGTCAGCGAGATTGTCAAGGAAAAATTGTGCAGATATCGCAAGTATTATCGAGCAAACAAAATCGGGCTGTCGAGGGCGCCAGCCCCTACAGTTATTCGACAGTTTGTTATGCCGCAAGATCGCTCTGCATTACAGTATTCTCCTGATAGTGTTTATCTTTCCGCAATACTTGATATTTGCAAGCGGCTGTATTCTGATCCCATAATATGTACTCATGGCATGGACTATTTTCCCACCGCCTATATACATTGCTACATGGCCATAGTTATTACAGATTATCAGGTCGCCTGCTTCTATATTCTTCAAAGACACTGCTTTTCCCATTTTCGCCTGCGAATATACGCTGTTATACATATTCACACCGGCTTTTCTATAGGCTTGCATTGTCAATCCACAGCAGTCCGTTGCCTTATACTTTGTTCCGCCCCAGACATATCTTCCGCCGTTCATGCTTGCGGCATAATCAACGGCTGTTTTTATTCTTGCTTTTCTCTCAGGTGTACGCCTCACACCTTTTCCTACCTTGACGTACTTACCCTTATGATCGCCTTCATTGATAAGGACATAATTTGCTCCGCCGATATTCTTGTTCTGACCTGCCACACGCTTATTTTTATCGGTAGTAAGAGTACCCGACACAGCCACAGAGGCTTTTGTTTTTGAGGATTTCTTGAACTTACCGTTTTTAAAGCTATAAAGCTGAACGTTTTTATCTATATAATAGTATGTTTTTGCTGCTGTCTTTACGTTGAGGACCGATGACTCTGACTTGGCACTGCCGTTTACCGCTTTGACAGTGACTTTATATTTTGTGGAAGCTTTAAGATAAAGCTTGCCGTCATCGGTTATATTTATATAGTTATCCTTTTTAAGTGCCTGCCATGTATATTTTCTTACATAGCGTCCGTTTACATATACCTCAAATGTAGTCTTTGAGGAAAAGCTGGTGAGATTTTTTACTCCTGCTTCTATTTTGTTTGAATACGCTTGTCTTTTTATCAGAACAGGTTTTGTCATCGAGTCAGCAGCAGAAGCTGTTATAACATTCACATAAGTCTTAGCGGATCCCTGCGGTGCAAATGCCACAAAGCTTATCATTATAACTGATGAAATTATCACTGCTGTTATTTTTCTTATTATGTTGATAACGGATCAGTCCTTTCCAGTTTTTGTATTCATGTACTTATACGATTTCATGTATATTATTATACATCGTTAATTATTACAATCTGTAATAATTAAGTTTCTATTTTGTAAACCTTTATGATAGTATTATACATTTTTGCTTATTGTTAGTATATTAATCTCCTATTTTAATGCAGTTGTTGGTGTTTTCTTTCATTATCATGAACGGCATATCATTTTTTATTAACATTATATAAATATAATTTATGACAATCTTACAAATATAAGAAAAACATCATCCTATGGTTTGGTCGATTTAATCAAGCAAATTCTACAAATTGGTATTAGTCTTTTGCATCATTTGCGAAAACGTTTGCTACTATAAAATTACAGCATTCTCAAAGATTGAGAACGATATGTGAAAACTAAAATTATTTCGCGTAAATTAATTGTGAAAAGTGACAAAAAAGCCGTTCACAATCAGTGAAAAAGTTCTGAAAATTAATTTTTTATAAATAAAATATTGCGAATACCATTGACAAACATAGTTTACTGTAGTATAATTTCATTAGAAAATACAGAAAACGTTTAAGTTCAGTTACGAGGTATATATTTATAGTGGGTATAATGGAGGTCACGCTGATGAAAAGCATTAATTTTATGGGCGACAATGGTTTCAAAAAAGCACTTGAGAGCGTTGGTGTAACTGCAAGTAGCAGTATCAGCAGCGAGAAGATCTCGGGCTGTTTTAAATATGTTACGGCTGACGATATGTGTATTATCACTGGATACTGCGGTGACAGCCATATCGAAGTGCTGGAGCTTCCTTTTGAGCTTCGTGGCAAAAAGGTCATAGCTGTTGCAGGCGGTGCTTTCGCACATCTTTATGACCTTAAATGTGCTGTTATCTCAAAGGACGTTGTTATCATCGGAAGAAAAGCATTTTACAAATGCTGTTCACTGGTGAATGTGACTATACCTGAGAGCGTAAGGTTTATTGGTGAGATGGCATTCTGCGGTTGTGAATCTCTGAGATTTGCGACTATACCTGATGGTGTGGAAAGGATACTGCCTTTCACATTCTACAATTGCGACAGTTTGGAGAGAGCTGACCTGCCTGAGAGCATCAGAGAGATCGGTGAGTCTGCATTTGGTTTCTGCTCTTCAATGAAAGAAATTTATCTTAATGAAAATATAGTTTCCATAGGAAACGGAGCTTTCCAGAACTGCATTTCTCTTAGAGAGCTTGAGATACCGACAGCTATGATCGAGATCGCAGAGAATGCTTTCACATTCTGCTCAGGTCTGGAAGCGATCTCTATACCATTTGGAATCGAGGCTGTTGGCGACTACGCATTCTTCGGCTGCTCTGCTCTGAAAAAGGTTGAGTTCGCAGGATCTGTAAGAAAGATAGGCGAGTGTGCATTTGCACTTTGTGAGAAGCTCGAGAGCGTTTATCTTCCTGATTCCGTTAGCAGGATAGGCAAGAGAGCGTTTGCTCAGAATACCGTAGTTAAGACGGTGAGAATATCAGGCAAGATCGCTTATGTTGGAAGCGAGGCTTTCCGTGGCTGTAAGACTTTGAGAGAAGTTGTTATCCCATCATCTGTGAAGAAGCTTGGTGCAAAGGCTTTCGTGGATTGCTCTGAGTTAAGAAGCGTTGTTATTCAGCATGGTGCCGATGGCATTGCGGAGGACGCTTTTGAGAGAGGTGCAGCCTTGATCACTGCTGACGCTGTTCCTGCACTTGATGACGAAACATTCAGGATAGCCGAGGCTGTTTACAACAAAAATTTCGCTTTATAAAATATATAACCTCTGGATCTGGGCGGCAGCTTTTAAGTTGCCGTCCTTTTTCTGTCTATTTGCAGGTGGGATATAATGATCCAAGTCGTTAGGATATAGGTCATTGTCGGTGGTACATAAAAAACGAGCGACCAAAGGTCGCCCTGCGATATGTAAACAAAAAAATACGCTCTGCTTAACGCAGAACGTATTCAGTGGGGTGGGTAGTGAGATTCGAACTCACGGTCTTCAGTGCCACAAACTGACGCGTTAGGCCAGCTACGCTATACCCACCATACATATTAGAAGAAAATACTCGCAGCAGATTTTCATCTGGAACGAGTTTAATGGTACGCCATACTGGATTCGAACCAGTGACCTACCGCTTAGAAGGCGGTTGCTCTATCCAACTGAGCTAATGACGCATACTGTACTCATTGATATCTCAAACTCGGATAAAAGTTTAAGATATATTGGAGCGGGTGATGGGAATCGAACCCACATGACCAGCTTGGAAGGCTGGAGTTCTACCACTGAACTACACCCGCATACTGCCTGACCAGGCTTTTTTGGTGGTCTTTCAAGCTTACCGCTCAATCAACGATATTTATTATACCACTACAAGAGCCTTTTGTCAAGCACTTTTTTATATTTTTTTCATCTAATCTCAACTTTGTGCAACTTTGCTTATTTGTTCTTCTTATGTTGTTTCATTTTATTCACTATAACATCTTTAAACAAAAAGCCAACGATACCTGCTACTAGAGCTACTCCAAGCACCACAAGTGCAACTGTGAAGTTACCGCTTTTTACATTGCTCCCCAAAATCGTGGAGAGCATTATTGCTGGAAGTCTGCAAGGCATGACATAATAGAAAAAATCCTTCTTGCTTATGGGAGTCAGGGGAACGATATATGAGATAACGTCCTTGGGTATTCCCGGTATGAGATAGAGGATTATAAGGATAACGGTTAGCTTTTTCTCATTTTGCAGGAATTTGAATTTTTTTAGCTGTTTCTCGTCAACAAAGGCTTCCACTATCGGTCTGCCAAATTTTTTCACAAGCACGAATATTGCCATTGTGCCAAGGAGCGTACCTAAGAATGATAGCAAACCGCCCCAGAACCAGCCGAACAGCACTCCACCCACCACTTGTATAGGCGGTATGACCGCTATGACCACTTGAAGAGCTTGTATGAAAGTAAAGATAAGCACTCCCACAATGCCACTGTAGTTATCTAGTTTACGCTCCAAGGCCGCAATGCCTGCCTCGCTGTGAAGCGCTTTTATAAGAGGTATACACGCCACTGTAGCCATTGCTATGACCGCTATTATTGCAACAAGGCTTATTATCTGTATTTTTTTCTTGTGCCTTGCAGTTTGTATTTTCGCCTCGTTTAATATTTCTTTCTCTTGTTCTTCGTTCATAAAAACGTCACCGTCATTTTCTTCTGAGTATTTTTTTTCTAAACCAATTTATGTACATATCTGTCAACTGTGTGAGGGCATAGTCATAAATAAAGAAAAACAGGTTTGCCGCCGCCCACAGAACAAGCACGGCATACTTGCCAAACATCTCCATGCCCTCGAGCATATCCACCGAAGTAAAGATATACTGAAAAGCCAAAAAGAATATGACTATCGCCACATTGAACACTGCGAGCTTTATTGCCCACACCAACAGGCGGTTTTTCTTTTGGTCGAGATAATATTTAAGTATTGGATAATACCCCATGAACAATATGAAAAGCAGGGTTGCTTCGTAATTTGGGGTCACGAAAATGCTCAGCAGGCTCACTGCACAATAGGTGGCTATCGCCCAGTTTTTATCCACCTCCACTATCATCACAACCATCATGAAGCCGGCGAAGGTAGGGATAGTATAATCCAGCATGGGCAAAAAGCTGCTTGAAAACATCAAAAGCAGGCAGACAGCAGAGCATATGCCGCCAAGTGCCACTCGAAAAGCTATTTTATTTCTCATGGGTCTTTAGCAGCACGGTATAAGGTCGCCGCCCATCATTTCACAGCAGCAGTCTGCACAGCAAAGGGAGGAACAGCAGTCAGGACCGCTCATGCCGCCTGCTCGGTAGCCTTGGGTTGGGTTGCCGCTCATATAGCCGCTTCGCTGTCTGTTCATTTGTGCCAGCACGCTTTGATACTCCATATTATTAGGGTCGAGCTGGACGGCTCTTGTGAAGTTGTTATAAGCCTCATTGAGCCAGCCTCTGCGGTGGCAGATAGTGCCTTTGAGGAAATACCACTCGGCATTTCTTTCGGAGGAGGACACGTTATCAAGTATCTGGTCTGCCTGTGTGTAGCTTCCGCTTTGGATAAGGCTTCTCAAATAGCCTGAGTCAAAGCCCTGTGAGGAGGCATAGCCGTCATAGCCGCTTTCTGCGGACTGGTATCCTCCGCCACGTCTTGAAGTCATGATCTGATCGTAGGCGGCGTTTATCTCGGACATTTTCTCCTCAGCTACGTCAGCCAGGGGGTTATCCTGATACTGGTCGGGGTGATATTTTTTCACAAGCTCTTTATAAGCTGATTTTATTTCAGCGTCTGAAGCTGTTGGGGATACACCTAAAATTTTGTAAGGGTCTTTGGAGATCATTGATCGTTATTTCCTTTCCTGTTATTGCGGAATTTTCCGCTTCTTATTTGAGTATAGACATTTTTAAGTCCAAGATACACGATATTATCAAGTATATCACGATATCTTTTAAGATCGAGCTTCACATAGATATCTGCCATTTCCCCCAGTGTGAAGTTTATGCTGTCATCGCAAAAGGCGTGAACTTGTTTCAGATAGTCCGCATTTATGCCCTCGGTGGTTGGAAATTTTGCAAGGAGCGGATTGTAGCTTTCACTCTCGTGGTCGTCGGGCAGATCGTCAAGAGCGTCGCAGATATAGATAAATCTGCCGAGGAGGTAGCCGAATCGTTCAAGGAGCGGTCGGCGTTGGTCATGCTTGCTTGTAAGTCCGCCTGCGACTGCTTGCATCATAAGTGCGGTAGGCTCGCAGGCAAGGTCTATGCCTGCTGTTTTTTCACGCTCTATTTTATTTTGCAATTCCATTGCGTTTTCAACGGCAGGGGCAAGATCCGGATAAAGGCGAGCCGCTTTCTTATAGGGCTTTTTGAAAAAAGGCAGAAGAGCAAATGCGGCAAGCTTGCCTTTTAGCCCTTTATCGGCTATATCGTCACGGAGCTTATGATATGTGAGTATCACGGCGGCTGAGGACGTATATTTAAGATTACAGGTACACTTTGCGCACATAGTCTTTTTAAGAGGGTGTGCGATACAGCGTTGCTTTTCTGCGTCAAGCTTTACTCCCCTCACAGAGAGATCCATAAGGGAGAGAAATGCGAAATCATAGCTAAGGGTAAAGCGTGTCACAAAGCCATAGCGCCTGCCCATATCCTTACAGAGTCCGCAGTAGACAGCTTTATAGATATCATATTCAAACATTCGCATATAGGGTTTGAAAGGGCGGACATATCCGAACATAGGCACTCCTTAGGTTTTCGTTACTATACATTATAAAACACGATTGTGTATATCCCGTGAAATATATAACATTATACAACAATTTTAAGATAAAAGTCAATAATTTTTATGATAAAAATAAGGGTGGGGTAATGGAGGGATCGAAAAGACGGACGGGATAAAAAAATAGGGCAAAATACAAAAGGGCGACCAAAGGCCGCCCCTACATCAGGTTTTTATAAACAAACGCCGGGATCAGGTCACAGCAAACTGTGAGTTATAGAGATCGGCATAGAAACCGTTCTTTGCCATAAGCTCATCATGACTTCCCTGCTCTACTATGTGTCCTGAATCCATTACTATGATAGTATCTGCGTTCTTGATAGTAGAAAGTCTATGGGCGATTATAAAGCTCGTTCTGCCCTGCATCATTTTCTCAAAGGCACGCTGTACCAATATCTCCGTACGGGTATCTATAGACGATGTAGCTTCGTCCAGAATGAGCATTGGCGGCAGAGAGAGCATTACTCGTGCGATACAGAGAAGCTGTTTCTGTCCTGCGGAGATAGTGCTGTAGCTGTCTGAAATAACGGTATCATAGCCCTTTGGCAGACGCTTTATAAAGCCGTGACAATGAGCTGACTTGGCGGCGGCTATCATTTCTTCCTCGGTGGCGTCAGGCTTGCCGTAGCAGAGGTTCTCTCTTATGGTGCCTGTTTTCAGCCACGTTTCCTGCAAAACCATGCCGTACATACTTCTCATGGAGTCACGGGTACAATCCTTTATAGGCTCGCCGCTTATGCGTATCTCGCCGCTATCGGTGTCGTAAAATCTCATAAGGAGATTTATCATGGTGGTCTTGCCGCAGCCTGTTGGTCCTACGATAGCTGTACGCTGACCGCTCTTTACATGGAGGTTAAAATTCTCGATAAGCTTCACATCAGGCACATAGCTAAATGACACGTTGTCAACGTCTAATGTGCCGTCAACGGAGGTAAGGACAGTAGCGTTAGGGCTGTCAGGTATCTCCTCTGTTTCGTCTATGACCTCAAAGACACGCTTTGCAGAAGCGAATGCACTTTGAAGCTCGGTGATAACGCCTGATATTTCATTGAAAGGCTTTGTATACTGATTTGCATAGGTGAGGAAACAGCTAAGGTTACCAACTGTGAAGCCCACGCCTTTTATTACGGAGAATGCGCCTACGATACCGACAGCCATGTAGACAAGGTTGTTTACAAAACGTGTACAAGGGTTGGTGAGTGAGGAGAAGAATGTGGCGTTAAGTCCAACTTTTTGGAGTTTCAGGTTCACTTCTTCAAACTGCTCCTCAGCTTCTTCCTGATAGCCGAATGCTGTTACTACCTTCTGATTGCCTGTCATTTCCTCAACAAGGCTGGTCATATCGCCTCTTGCAACTGACTGCTGGTGGAAAAGCTTGAATGTGTTCTTGGCGATAAATCTTGCGACAAATAGGGAAAGCGGAGTGAGGATAACCACGATAAGAGTTATTTTCACGTTGATGGAGAGCATGAATCCAAGTGTACCGAAAATTGTACACACGCCTGTAAAGAGCTGTGAAAAGCCCATGAGAAGTCCGTCTGACACCTGCTCCAAGTCGGAGATTATACGGCTGATTATATCACCGTGAGGGTGGGAGTCGATATAAGAAAGTGGTAGCTTTTGGAGCTTTGCGAAAGCATCGTTTCGGATATCTCTTACCACGCAATAGGTTATCTTATTTGTACAAAGTGACATGAGCCACTGGGCAATGCCTGTTACGGTGACTGTTACGCCAAGCTTTATTATTATATTAATGATGCCGTCAAAATCAACAAAGCCCATTTCTACGATAAGGTCAACGGCGTTGCCGACGAGGATAGGTGCATAAAGTGTGGTGGCAACGGTTATGACCGCAAAGACCATGGACAGTATGAACAGCCACATATGCGGTTTTGCGTATTTGAGAAGCGGTCTGAGAGCTGAGGTATCAAGCTTGTTTTTTGTGCTTTGCTTAGCCATTTGCCTGCGCCTCCTTTTCTGAAAGCTGTGAAAGGCATATTTCTTTATATACCTCGCAGCCGTTATAAAGCTCTGAATGAGTGCCGATACCTGCTATTTTACCATCGTCAAGAACGATTATCTTATCGGCACTTTTTATAGATGAGATTCTCTGTGAAACTATGAAAACGGTCATGCCGCTTGTTTTTTCGTGGATAGCTTTTCTGAGCCTTGCATCTGTGGCAAGGTCAAGGGCGGAGGCTGAGTCATCGAGAATGAGTATCTCAGGATCACCAACCAATGCTCTTGCAATGGTAAGTCTTTGACGCTGACCGCCTGAGAGGTTTTTGCCCTCCTGCAAGATCATTTCGTCAAGCTTATCAGGCTTTTTCTCTACAAAGTCTTTTGCCTGAGCAATGTCAAGAGCGTTCCAGATATCCTCGTCCGTGGCGTTTTTATCACGCCACTGCATATTGTGTCTTATAGTACCCTTAAAGAGGACAGCTTTCTGAGGAACAATGCCTATCATACCTCTGAGCTGTGAGAATGGGTACTCTTTTACGTCAACGCCGTCAACAAGGACTTCGCCCTGACGGACGTCATAAAATCTTGGTATAAGGTTGATAAGAGAGGTCTTACCTGAGCCTGTACCACCGATTATACCGATAGTTTCGCCTTTCATGGCTTTGAAGCTTATATCCGAAAGAGAGTCGGCTTCGGCTGATGCGTACGAGAAGAAACAGTTCCTAAACTCTACGCATGGGGCATTACCGTCAGTTGCGACAGGCTTATTATCCTTATCGGATACACTTGGCTCGACTGCGAAAACGTCGTTTATTCTGATAGCAGAAGCCTGCATTTTGGTGATATTTGTAACGAGTATCGCCATAGCAAGGAGTGCTAAGAGTATCTGGTTCATATAGTTTACAAGGGCTATCACTTCGCCCTGTGAGATAAAGCCTGTATAAACCGTTTTGCCGCCAAACCAAATGATAGCGATGATAGCGAAGTTTACGATAACATAGGTGGCAGGGTTCATAAGGGCGGAAATTCTTCCTGCGGCTATCTGCTGACGTCTAAGTTCTTCGGTATTATCAGCGAACTCTTTTTCCTCGTCTTTCTGACGGGAAAAGGCTCTGATAACTCTTGCGCCTGTGAGAGTTTCGCTTGTCATAAGGTTAGTTTTATCCAGTTTTTTCTGGATATTCTTATACTGCGGTATAGTGATGTGCATTATAAGGTAGATAACATAGGCAAGGCAAGGTGCGATTATCAGGAAGATAAGGGTAAGCTTCACTGAGATAGAGAATGCCATTATGATTGAGCCTAAAACGATAAAAGGCGAACGAAGAAACAGACGAAGGAGGATATTCACACCCTGCTGAGCGGTATTGATATCCGCTGTCATTCTTGTGACGAGGGTATGACTTCCAACGCTGTCTATTTCCGCATAGGACAGTGAATTGATATGCTTGAAAAGGTCACGTCGGAGGGCTGTTCCAAAGCCTAGGGACGCTTTTGCGGCGAAATACTGTGCGGTCAGTGAACACGCAAGTCCGCAGAATGCAAGCAATATCAGCACGCCACCCATTTTATAGATATAGGGCTTATCTTGATTTTTTATACCCACGTCAATGATATTAGCCATAACGAGTGGCACTGCAAGCTCGAAGCAGGCTTCGATAAGCTTAAACAGCGGACCGATTATGCTTTCTTTTTTATAGTTTTTCAGATACCTAAAAAGCTTCAGCATTTTTCTATCTCCCAACTAAATAAAATCATATAAATTTTATTATATCATATGTTTTTGTACATTTGTAGACGAATAAGTTAATTCTTTAAAAAAGTGGGGGATAATGCAGGGGCAAAAAGGTCGCCCGTCTTTATACGCCGGCATAGTTTGTGAAAATTCAAGCCTCGCACCTCCGAGCGGGACGCCGAGGGCGTCGTCCCCTATGATTCAGAATTTATGCAAATTCTGAGCACAGGTGACCTCAGGTCGCCCCTACAATAAATAATCATCGCCGAAGGCGATACCTTCATTCCTCATTCCTCACTCCTCACTTCTAACAAAAAGGGGGTTGACAAAAGGGTGAAAGTGTGCTATAGTCATATCAATAGGTTTAAATGCTATGACGGAAATAAGTAGCCTTTTGCGAAATTTCAGAGAGCTTTCGGTCGGTGCGAGAAAGCATTTCTACAAAGTGTGAATACATTCCTGAGCTGTTCGCTGAGAAAGCTTTTGCGTAAGGCGAAACGGTTTGCACACGTTACAGTGCTATGGCTTCGCTTTCTGCTGAGCCTGTAAGGTCGGGAGTTTCCCCGATAAACTGAGGTGGTACCACGATAATTCGTCCTCTGACAGATATTCTGTCAGGGGATTTTTTATTTATGTACCGCAAAAAAATAATACGGAGGTATGAAAAATGACAGTATTTGAAGAACTGAAAAGAAGAGGTCTTCTCGCTCAGCTTACTGATGAGGAGGAAATAAAGGAGCTTATCAACGCTGGTAAGGCTACTTTCTACATTGGCTTTGACCCGACCGCTGATTCTCTACACGTTGGTCACTTTATGGCACTTTGCCTTATGAAAAGACTTCAGATGGCAGGCAACAAGCCTATCGCTCTGCTGGGCGGCGGAACAGGCATGATAGGCGACCCTTCGGGCAAGTCTGACATGAGAAAGATGCTCACAAAGGAAACTATCGAGCACAACGTTGCTTGCTTTAAAAAGCAGATGAGCCGTTTCATTGATTTCTCTGACGGCAAGGCTCTTGTGGTAAACAACGCTGACTGGCTCATGGACCTTAACTACATCGACGTTCTTCGTGACGTTGGCGCTTGCTTCTCTGTAAACAAGATGCTTACATTCGAGTGCTACAAGCAGAGAATGGAAAGAGGACTGACTTTCCTTGAGTTCAACTACATGATAATGCAGTCCTACGATTTCTACAGACTTTTCCAGGATTACGGCTGTAATATGCAGTTCGGCGGTGACGATCAGTGGGCTAATATGCTGGGCGGTACTGAGCTTATCAGAAAGAAGCTTGGCAAGGACGCTTATGCAATGACTATCACTCTCCTGCTCAACTCTGAGGGCAAGAAAATGGGCAAGACAGAAAAGGGTGCTGTATGGCTCGACCCTGAAAAGACTTCTCCATACGAGTTCTATCAGTATTGGAGAAACGTTGGTGACGCTGATGTTATCAAGTGCCTGAAGATGCTCACATTCGTTCCTATCGAGGAGATAGAGGAAATGGAGAAACACATGGAGGGCGCTGAATACAACAAGGCTAAGGAGCTTTTGGCTTACGAGCTGACAAAGCTTGTTCACGGCAAGGAGGAGGCTGACAAGGCTGACGCTGCGGCAAAGGCTATTTTTGCTGGCGGTGGAAACAGCGACGATATGCCTAGCACGACTATTGCGGCGGCTGATCTGACTGACGGCAAGATAGGTATTCTTACGCTTCTTGTTAAGTGCGGACTTTGCCCTTCAAATGGCGAGGCTAGACGTCTTGTTACTCAGAACGGCATTGCGGTGAATGGCGAGAAGTTCACTGACCCTAAGGGTCTTGTTGATCTCTCTGAGCCTGTTGTTATCAAAAAGGGTAAGAAGATCTTCCACAAGGCTATTGCGGAATAGTTTGCAAGGATGACCTTAGATCATCCGCTGACAGTTTGCTTATATACAAAACACGGGCGGACAGAAGTTCGCCCGTGTTTTGTATATAAATATAAGGAATTTTGCAATATTCATAAACTTTTACACAAAATACATATAAGGTTTAGCTATATTTAAAGTTATTCATATATACTTTTAATCAAAGGAAAGTTTACACAAGACATACGAAAAAATCACGAAAAGAGGCGTGGATATGAATGGCAGTCAGGAAGTGTTCAGACGGATAGAGAAAAAATATATCGTTGATGAACCGACTTATGAAAAGCTTATAAAAAAGCTCGATGGGCATTTTGTCAAAGACAGATATTACAAAAGCACTATCTGCAACATTTATTATGACACACCAAGTCATCAGCTTGTGAGAAACTCCATTGAAAAGCCTGTTTACAAGGAAAAGCTGAGAGTGAGGAGCTACGGCGTACCTAATGATGAAGACATGGTCTTTGTGGAGCTTAAAAAGAAATACAAGGGTGTAGTCTACAAGAGGCGTATTGAAATGACCCTTGCACAGTCCCGTGACTTCTTTGCAGGCAGAGAGATACCTCACAGAAATCCGCAGATAGAGAACGAGCTGAAATACTTTCTCAAATTCTATGAGGGCATTGCTCCTGCTATGTATCTGAGTTATGACAGACTTGCTTACTGCGGTGCAGAAGATCCGTCCCTTAGACTGACCTTTGACACGCACATTCTTTACCGTGAGGAGCAAAAGGAGCTTGACAAGGGCATTTGGGGAAAAGAGCTTCTGCCTGCCGGCATGAGGGTAATGGAAATAAAGATACCAAACGCTATGCCTCTTTGGTTATCGGCTATACTTGATGAACTGGAGATATATCCTGCGTCATTCTCAAAATACGGAACTGCATATCTTAACGAGTTTTCTGAAAAAATACATAAAGGTAAGGTGATAAGCTGTGCTTAATTCAACTACTCTTGCGGCTACTACTGTGACCACCACTGAAACGACCGTGGCGGCGATAACTACAAACGAATTTATTTTCTGCACTGCGGCTTCGTTGGTGCTTGGTCTTATAATCGCATTTGCATTCAACTTCAAGCAGAAAAAGACAAAGAGCTTTATGATGACGCTGGCTTTACTGCCTGTGATAGTACAGGTAGTGATAATGCTTGTAAACGGAAACATCGGTACTGGCGTGGCTGTTATGGGTGCATTCAGCTTGGTAAGATTCCGTTCTGTACCGGGAAGTGCCATGGACATATGCGCTATATTCCTTTCAATGGCGGTTGGTCTTGCAACGGGCACGAACCACTTGGCACTTGCTCTTATGCTTGCTGTGTGCGTGAGCCTGCTGAACATTATTTACACGCTTCTGCCTATTGGCAAAAAAAAGTCGGGTCACAAGGAGCTTAGTATCACTATCCCTGAAAGCCTTGATTACACTGAGGTATTTGACGATATATTTGAAAAGTATCTTTCAGAATGTGAGCTTGTTTCGGTAAAGACCACAAATATGGGAAGCCTTTTCAAGCTGAAATATCGCATAGAGCTAAAGGGTGACGCTAACGAAAAGCAGCTTATTGACGAACTTAGATGCAGAAACGGCAACCTTGAGATAATGTGTGCAGTGGCAGCAGACATTGAGGAACAATCATTCTGACAAAATAACAAAAGTATCCATAAGCAAAACCGCACAAGGCTAAAGCGGTCTTGTGCGGTTTTTTTCAACCTTTTTTACCATACAAGGGGGTATTTTTCATGAATATTTCGGACACTAAAAAGCTGGCAGCTATCACGGCGGCGTTTTTTATCACGGTCACAGCTTTTTCAGGCTGTTCAGAGAGTGCAAATTCTTCACAGACCACAAGCAGTGTTTCTCAGGCGGCAAAGTCTGACATTGACGCAAGCATTGCGGCAGAGGACATTGACGTTGGGTATGACGAGGAAAGATCAGTAGGGATTACATTTTCTGACGGCAGTGCGGCTATAGACGGTGAGGGTGCGACCGCTGAGGGGGAAACTGTTACCATATCGCAGGCAGGCACTTACATTCTTTCAGGCACGGCGACCAACGGCAGAATAATCGTTTCAGCGGACAAGACGGCTGAAATAAAGCTTATTTTCAATGGAGTTGACATAACTTGTGCTGACAACGCTCCCCTGCTCGTGAGCAAAGCTAAAAAAGTTTATATCGTGCTGGAGGACGGCACAGAGAACGTTTTGACGGACAGTGCAAGCTACTCTTTAGGAGAAGATGACAGCAACACAGACGGTGCTATTTTCTCCAAAGCAGACCTTACTATAAACGGCAGCGGTACACTTACTGTGAATGCGAACTACAAGCACGGCATAGTTTCAAAGGACGATCTTGTTATCACTGACGGCAATATCAATGTGACCTCGGCTTCAACCGCCATGGAGGGCAAGGACAGCGTTAAGATATCTGGCGGAACATTCAACATTTCCGCAGGCACGAACGGCATAAAATCCACTAACACAGAGGCTTCTGACAAAGGCTTTATAAGCGTGACAGGGGGAAGCTTCACAGTAGTCGCAAACAATGACGCATTCGAGGCGGAAACTGTGCTTTCTATCGAGAGCGGAAGCTTTGACATCACCACAGGAGGTGGAAGTGCAAACGCTTCTATGAAGTCTGACGGCACGCCAAACAGAAATTGGCAGAACAACATGGGCAACGGTGGTGGTGGTCCGAACGGAATGGGCAGACCTGACGATAACGGAAACGGCACAGGAGGCGAACCGCCTGCAATGCCTACGGCTGACAACACAGATACAACGGACAGCACTTCAACATCTGCAAAGGCTTTAAAGGCAGGCAGCGAGGTAAACATAAGCGGCGGCGAGTTCAAGATAGATTCGGCAGACGATTCAGTACACAGCAACGGAAACATTGTTATAACAGGAGGAAATATTTCTGCGGCGTCGGGTGACAACGGAATGCACGCTAACGGAAATCTGACCATATCCGACGGCACTGTAAACATCACAAAGAGCTACGAAGGTATTGAGGGATCTATCGTGACAATAGACGGTGGCAACGTATCAGTGGTAGCAAGCGATGACGGAATAAACTGCGCAGGCGGAAGCGACACTGGATCAACAGACAGAATGGGTGCTGACCAATTCTCGGCACAAGAAGGCGTTGAGCTTAACATTAACGGAGGAACTGTAACCATTAACGCTGAAGGCGACGGACTTGACTCAAATGGCAACTTCACTATGACAGGCGGTACAGTTTACGTTTGCGGACCTACTAACGGTGGCAACGGTGCACTTGACTACAACGGCACTGCAACTGTAACAGGGGGAACGCTCATCGCCTGTGGTGCAGTTGGAATGGAAGAAGGCTTCGGTGACAACTCCACACAATACAGTGTTCTGCACGATCTTGGTTCGACAGTTTCAGCAAACGAAAAACTGACTATCACTGACAGTGACGGCAAGGAGATACTTAGCTTCACGCCAACAAAGACTTGGCAGAGCGTTGTATTCACAAGCGCTGACCTGAAGAAAGGCGAAACTTACACCATTACGGCTGGGTCGCAGTCGGAAACCGTGACTATTGACGGCATTGTTACTTCTAATTCCAAGGGAAAGAACTTTGGCGGAGGTCATGGCGGAAGACGTGGTTTCTGATATGAACGAAAAAAGGACGAGCTTGGGGTTCGTCCTTTTTATTTGGCTGATTTATCGTTCATAGTATGCGGGACGTCGAGGGCGCCGTCCCCTACATTTGTGTAATATAAATCGTAGGGGCGAACAGTGTTCGCCAGTTTTTGCTCACCTTTGTTGTATACATACGCAAAAAAAGACCGCCTCATGATGAAGCGGTCTTTAGTAAGCAATTTAGTTTTGGCTGTGCAGATTATGCAAGCTCAGCAAAGTACTTGATTGTTCTTACCATCTGTGATGTGTAAGAGTTCTCGTTGTCGTACCAAGAAACTACCTGTACCTCATAAAGGTCATCAGCGATCTTAGATACCATTGTCTGAGTAGCATCGAAGAGTGAGCCAAATCTCATGCCGATAACGTCAGAAGAAACGATTGGATCCTCGTTGTAGCCAAATGACTCAGAAGATGCAGCCTTCATAGCAGCGTTGATGCCTTCAACTGTTACGTCAGCACCCTTTACAACTGCTGTAAGGATTGTTGTTGAACCAGTTGGAACTGGAACTCTCTGTGCAGAACCGATGAGCTTGCCGTTAAGCTCTGGGATTACAAGACCGATAGCCTTTGCAGCACCTGTTGAGTTAGGAACGATGTTTGCAGCACCAGCTCTTGCTCTTCTCAGGTCACCCTTTCTGTGAGGACCGTCAAGAATCATCTGGTCGCCTGTGTAAGCATGGATAGTGCTCATGATACCGCTCTGGATAGGAGCATACTTGTTAAGAGCATTAGCCATAGGAGCAAGACAGTTTGTTGTGCAAGATGCAGCTGAAATGATTGTATCGTCAGCTGTAAGTGTCTTCTCGTTTACTGAGTAAACGATAGTCTTGAGGTCGTTACCAGCAGGAGCTGAGATAACTACTTTCTTAGCGCCAGCGTCGATATGAGCCTGGCTCTTCGCCTTTGAGCAGTAGAAACCTGTGCACTCGAGAACTACGTCTACACCGATCTCACCCCAAGGGAGCTTAGAAGCGTCTGCTTCCTTATAAATTGTAAGAGTCTTGCCGTCAACAGTGATAGTATTAGCCTCATCGTCAGCTGATACTGTGTGGAGATTCTCACCGATCTTACCACAGTAACCGCCCTGAGCTGTATCATACTTAAGAAGATCAGCGAGCATTGAAGGCTTTGTCAGGTCGTTGATTGCAACTACCTCGTAGCCCTCTGCGCCAAACATCTGTCTGAATGCAAGACGTCCAATACGTCCAAAACCATTAATTGCGACTTTAACTGCCATAATTAATTTACCTCCTAAAAATTTTTCTGTATTTATTATACTACATTTTTCTATACATTGCAAGTGTTTTTACAAAAAACTTAGAACTTTTTTTCTTTAAGGCAATACCGCAAAGCCACCTGCGTCCTGATTCGTCAAAGCACTGCTAAATTCTTTAAAATGTGATCAAATATTGATGATTTTTTATTGACTACCCCGACAGTTTAGGTTATAATATTTACATGAGATCTTTATGAAAGGCAGGCTAACAAAGTGGAACTGACATCTTCTGTGAAAGAGATATACGCTCAGTCTGAGGAAAACATTATCCTCACTGACGCTGAGCTTAATGTCATTTGGAAAAATCATGGCGATCTGCCTGATGTTATAGATATTTCTGCTTTATGCGATACTCCGGAAAACGCTTTCATTTTGCCTGTTGAAAAGACAGCTACCTTTGAATATAAGGGCAGGTTTGCAGACTCGGCGGCAATGCGGTTTGAACCGCTGAGAGATAATGGCATTATAACGAATTATCTCATACACTATTACTCCTGCACGGACATAGAACGTCTTTCGGACAAGTCTGGATATTTACGCTTCAAATCGAATTTTCTCGGCAACATAAGGATGGAGCTTTCTAAAATGTTAGCGATGCTTGACAGCCAAAAGGAATCCTTTTCTTCAAAAGCCGGCACTGAATATGAGCATTTTGACCATGAGGCAAGGCTTCGTATACTGAAGACATTTTCCGCAACGGTGAACATGACAGAACTTGCAAAATATTTCAGTGGCAATTTCACAACTGAATATCAGAGCCTATCAGACATATGTGGTGAGGTGTGCGACGAAGAAGGCAATTTGCTTGAGGAGGACGGCTGTATTTTCAGATACTCCATTGACCCGTGCATTTATTTTGAAACAAACAAAAGCCTTATTAAAAATGTGCTTGTAAATCTGCTTGTGAACGCATATATGTACAATGACAAGGAACAGCGGCAGGTGGAGCTTATCCTAAAAACTGAGGACGACAGGATAATACTGTCAGTAAGTGATAACGGCAACGGCATGACAGACGATGTATGGCAGGCGGCTATCACGCCATTTGGCACATTCCAGAAATACAGTAGCAGCGAGGCGTTGGGGCTTGCACTGGCAAAATGCTTTTGCGACCGTTTTGACGGTGAACTAAGTTATCGCAGCGAGATCGGCAAAGGCACTTGTGTGACCATGAGTTTCCCATGTGACAGCCGTGGTTTGCCAAAAGAGTTTCATGTGAGCAGAATGCCACCCATACCGAACCCATACGGCAGTACCTACTGCATAATGGCTAAAGGGCTTGACCCGCTGAAATAGGGTTTGGGCAATATACAGAGCAAGTGAATAGATGGGATACAAAAAAGGCAGTGCCGATTTTCTCGGTACTGCCTTGATTGTTTTATGGAAATTAGTCCTTGATGATAGACTTACCTGTCATTTCCTTTGGCTGCTCCAGACCCATGAGTTTGAGCATTGTTGGTGAAAGGTCAGCAAGAACGCCGCCCTCTCTGATAAGAACATTGCCTGCGCCTGCGATAATAAGAGGTACAAGGTTTGTTGTGTGGGCTGTGAATGGAGAACCGTCCTCTTCCATCATCTTATCTGCGTTGCCGTGGTCTGCTGTGATAAGTGCTATACCGCCCTTTGCAAGAACTGCGTCAACCGTTTTACCTACGCACTCGTCAACTGCTTCTACTGCTGCTACGGCTGCGTCGAACACGCCTGTGTGACCTACCATATCGCAGTTTGCATAGTTGAGGATAATTGCGTCATACTTGTCAGACTCTATTCTCTTGAGAACTTCGTCGCAAACAAGATATGCGCTCATTTCAGGCTGGAGGTCATAAGTTGCTACCTTTGGTGAATTGATGAGGGCTCTGTCCTCGTTCTCAAAAGGAGCTTCTACGCCGCCGTTGAAGAAGAATGTAACGTGAGCATACTTCTCTGTTTCAGCGATTCTAAGCTGTGAAAGACCCTTCTTTGCGATATACTCGCCGAAAGTATTTTCAAGGCTTGCTGGCTTGAATGCAACGTCAACGTTTGGCATTGTTGCGTCATACTGTGTCATGCAGACATAGTAAAGTGGGAATCTGCCGTTTCTTCTCTCAAAGCCTGTGAAGTCGTCGTCAACGAGAGTTCTTGTTATCTCTCTTGCTCTGTCAGGACGGAAGTTGAAGAAGATAACGCTGTCGTTAGCGGATATCTTGCCGTTCTCATCGATAACTGTAGGAACAACGAACTCGTCTGTAACGTCAGCGGCATAGGAAGCCTTGATAGCGTCAACTGCGTTATCAGCCTTATTGCCCTCGCCGTATACCATTGCGTCATAAGCCTTGCCTACACGCTCCCAACGGTTATCTCTGTCCATTGCATAGTAACGTCCCATTACTGTTGCTATCTTGCCGACACCAATTTCCTTGAGCTTTTCTTCAAGCTCAGCTACGAAGTCAACTCCGCTTGTAGGAGGAACATCTCTGCCGTCCATAAAGCAATGAACGTATACCTTTGTAAGACCTGCTTTCTTAGCAAGCTCCAAAAGACCATAGAGGTGTGAATTATGTGAGTGAACGCCGCCGTTTGAAAGAAGTCCGAACAGGTGGAGTGCGCTGTCATTTTTCTTGCAGTTCTCAACGGCTGCTGTGAAAGCTTCGTTTGAGAAGAATTCGCCGTCCTTGATAGACTTTGTAATTCTTGTAAGCTCCTGATAAACTATTCTTCCTGCGCCGATATTTGTATGGCCTACCTCTGAGTTACCCATCTGTCCCTCAGGAAGTCCAACGTCCATGCCGCTTGCACCGATAAGAGTGTGCGGATAGTTGGCAAGAAGTCTGTCGATATTAGGTGTTTTGGCAGCTCTGATAGCGTTGCCGTAATCCTTGTGATTATAGCCGAAGCCGTCCATAATGATAAGTGCTATGGGTTTCTTTGACATATTTCTTAGTCCTTTCAACATCATTTATATTCGTATTATCCCCAATAACCGCCATTTTCAAGAAAATCTATTACATATTCCTTAAATTCCTTGGCGGTATCGTCGCTTGTGTAATAGGTCTTTGCGCCGATACGGACATAGTTACTCTCTCTTGCCTCATAGTAGATAGAGGTGCCGTCTGAACACTTTATATCCAACCAATCACCGCCATAAACAGTTTCATGTGATTCAGGCTCTTTCTCCTCTGCGTTTTCAGTTACATTTTTGGTGAACTCTGCTGTCTTATCGAGAAGCTCACTGTCATTGAACTCTACGCCCTCATGAAGTTTACTAGAGTCCATTCTGATAGTCACATTTTCAAGCTTAGCCTCAGATGTTGTCTGAGAGCTTTCTGCCGCTGGCGCGCTGCTTTCGTCAACGCTTCCGCAGGCTGCAAATGACATACACATGGATAATACTAATGCTGCAAATATTAATTTTTTCATGCTGTCTTCCCCCTGTTCAAAAAAAAGCAGAGGACAGCCGCAGCCGTCCCCTGCGGAACTTTTTATTTGTTTGTTCTTGTGACGAATGATATTTTGCCCCTAGATATCCGTCTGTTAATTAGCCCTCAACAGCTGCCTGAACGATAGTGTTGAAGTCAGCAGCCTTCAGTGAAGCACCGCCGATAAGACCGCCGTCTACGTTCTCCTTAGAAAGAAGCTCTGCGCAGTTCTTAGCGTTCATTGAGCCGCCGTACTGAATTGTAACTGCCTCTGCTGTAGCCTCGTCATAGATCTTAGCGAGTGTTGCTCTGATGAATGCGCAAACTTCCTCTGCCTGATCTGCTGTAGCTGTCTTGCCTGTACCGATAGCCCAAACTGGCTCATAAGCGATAACGGACTTCTTAACGTCCTCTGCTGATACGCCGAAGAAATCAAGCTTTACCTGTCTTGCGATAACTTCCTCTGTGATGTTGCACTCACGCTCCCAAAGAAGCTCGCCAACGCAAACGATAGGCTTCAGACCAGCTGCAAGAGCTGCCTTTGTTCTCTTGTTTACTGTTTCGTCTGTTTCACCGAAATACTGTCTTCTCTCTGAGTGACCGATAACAACGTACTCAACGCCAAGCTCAACGAGCATATCTGCTGAGATCTCGCCTGTGAAAGCACCGCTCTTCTCAAAGTGAACGTTCTCTGCACCGATCTTTACGTTTGAGCCTGCTGTTGCGTTGATAGCAGTTTCAAGGTTTGTGAAAGGTACGCAAGCGATAACTTCTACCTTGCCCTCAGCGTTTGCAACAAGTGGCTTGATAGCTTCGAGAAGCTCCTTAGCCTCAGGTCTTGTCTTGTTCATTTTCCAGTTTCCTGCAATAATTGCTTTTCTTACAGCTTTTTTCATGATAAAAAACTCCTTTATTTTTTATAGGGAACAGAAAAACTGCTCCTGCTAGTTTTCCAAGTCTATTATACAACATTCCCTCGTATTTGTCAACTAATTAACAAAGAACCTCCGCTGTTTTTTACCTTATTTTTTCTTTGATCTTAGCGGTGGGAGCTGTTCATACATTGCTTCCACAAGCCCTTTGAGATAATCCTTATCATCGGTATTATCCACAAGGTACATTGGCTTTGCACCCTCATAGGGCATCTCAAACGTTATGTCTTTAAGATGATCTTCTGCGGCTTTCACGGGCTTCACAAGAAGTCTGTTATCATAAATGCCGCCGAATATTCTGTCCTTATAATATAGTATATACTCACCAAACATTCTTCTTGCTCGGATATCTTCAAGCTCGCTGAGCTGTTCGAGTATGTATTCAAAATAGCTCTCATCAGTTGGCATATTTTCTCCTTACAGCTTGTCTATAAGCATAACGACACCGAAAACGCCAAGCAGGACACCGATAGCGATAGCCGCATAGCCAAAAGGCGTTTTCTCCTCTTTTTCCTCGGCTTCCTTTTCCTCCTCAGTGACTTCCACCTTTGATTTTTCGTCGTCAAGATAAAACTCCTGCGGATTCTCAGGATTATACTTTATATCGATCATATCCCCTTTATTATAACCGTTGTCTGTAACTATCTGGGTATACTTTTCTCCGTTCACAGTATAACCTATTTTCCATTCAACAAAGACCTGATCTTCACCGCCGCTAAAAGACGGCATTGTTGTTTTTACCTTCTGCAAAGCCTTTGCCTGCATTGGCTCATAATGGTCTTCTTCGGGAATATTCTGTTCTTGATCCGGGAAAAACCGATAGCCTTTAAGCGCCTTGATACCGAAATATATCAGCCCTATTCCTGTAAGGAACAGAATTATCCCTCCGATTCCCTGCCAGCCAAGGTTAACGCCTGCCAAAACACTGACCTTGAAATTTTCAGCTAAAAGCATTAATTCGTTCATTCCGTCACCTCGTTTCTTTCAGAGGAATCGGGCGAGATAATGACAATATGTCCGCTTTCCGACCCGCTGTCCTCGAAGGTTTTCATATTAAAAGTATGTATGAAAGTCATTATAGAGATTACAGCAAACACCGCTGCAAAAGCTCCGAAAAAAATTCTCATGCTTATCCCGTAAACAAATTCGCCGCGGCATTCATTTTCAATTTCGGCGATACCGTCTGCATAATCCGAAAGGTAAAAATCGTCGGGATCATTCTCACCATAACATATATTTACATAGCCGTCGTTAAGAATGTTTTCGATAAATTTGCGGTAAACTATGCCGCTTTGATCTGTATATTCGATTTCAAGCTGGTTTACATAGGAAGTATACGCTCCCCTGCTTTCGGAAAAATCCTCATATTCGGATCTGCTTTCCCCTACTACCTTAGCAAACGTTTTAACATATTTACTGCAATCATCGGAACTTTCTGAATTTCCGTAACGCTTACAGCCGATCTTTACAAATCCAACTGCCGCCAGTGCCGACGCAACAGCCAATATACAGGCAAAAACAAATGCCGCAGTAATACTGCTTTGTGAATAGTATACTGTCAAAACCAAAGGTTCACGGTAAATCATTGATACCCCCATAATTAAAAAGGGGCAGGCAAATGACTGCCTGCCCCAGCTTTTAAGTCGAGCAAATATATAAATTACTTGTCGGCAATAACGTCGATACCCGGAAGAACCTTGCCCTCGAGATATTCAAGAGAAGCTCCGCCGCCTGTTGAGATGTGTGACATCTTATCAGCAAAACCGAGCTGGATAACTGCTGCTGCTGAGTCGCCGCCGCCGATGATAGTTGTAGCGTCTGTTTCAGCAAGTGCCTTTGCAACTGCGATAGTACCCTTTGCAAGTGTTGGGTTCTCGAACACGCCCATAGGACCGTTCCAAACAACTGTCTTTGCAGACTTAACAGCCTCACCGAAGAGTTCCTGTGTCTTTGTGCCGATATCAAGGCCTTCCTTGTCAGCCGGGATCTTATCAGAATCAACAACTTCTACGTCGATAGGGGCGTCGATAGGATCAGGGAAGCCTGCTGCAACTGTTGTGTCGATAGGGAGAAGAAGCTTCTTGCCGAGTTTTTCAGCCTTTGCCATCATTTCCTTGCAGTAGTCGATCTTTGTATCGTCAACGAGGGAAAGACCAACTTCCTTGCCCTGTGCCTTAAGGAATGTATATGCCATACCGCCACCGATGATAAGTGTATCGCACTTCTCGAGGAGGTTTGAGATAACGTTGAGCTTATCTGCTACCTTTGCGCCGCCGAGAATAGCAACGAATGGTCTAACAGGTGTTTCAACTGCATTTCCGAGATAGTTGATCTCTTTCTGCATGAGGTAACCAACTGCTGTTTCCTTAACGAACTTTGTAACGCCTGCTGTAGAAGCATGAGCTCTGTGAGCTGAACCGAAAGCGTCCATTACGAATACTTCGTCGTCAACGAGGTCAGCAAGTTCCTTAGCGAAAGCTTCGCCGTTCTTTGTTTCCTCTGCGCCTCTGAATCTTGTGTTCTCAAGAACAACGATATCACCGTCAGCCATTTCAGCAACTGCCTTCTTAGCGTTGTCGCCAACTACTGTATCGTCAGCAGCGAATGTTACCTTTGTTTCAGGAAGAAGCTCTGCAAGTCTTGCAGCAGCAGGAGCAAGTGAGAACTTAGCCTCTGGGCCGTTCTTTGGCTTGCCGAGATGTGAACACAGAACTACCTTGCCGCCGTCAGCTACCAGCTTCTTGATAGTTGGGAGAGCAGCTGTTATTCTGTTATCGTTTGTAATAACGCCGTCCTTAAGAGGAACGTTAAAGTCAACTCTTACGAGTACCTTTTTGCCCTTTACATTAATGTCATCAACAGTAACTTTGTTTAAACCTGCCATTTTAAAGACACCTCTCAATTTAATTTTTTAATTCACGTTGTTAAAAAACTAACAACCTTACCTTTATTATATAACATACCGTCATAAAAATCAAGTATTTTTTTATATTTTTTACCCTGATTTTATAACTTTAGGCTTTTAAAGTGCGTCCACCTTTATCTCTCCGTTGTCAGCGGATATTGCCACGGCGGACACCGCTCCCTCGCCCTTGTCTATAAGCAGTTCGGCTATCTTATCCTCCACCTCGTTTCTTATGACACGGCGGATATCTCTTGCACCAAGCTTCTGACCGTATGCCTTATGTGCAATAGTTTTCAGAGCTTCATCTGTATATCTCAGGCTGATATGTTTCTCCTCCAGCGGCGACTTCATCTCGTCTAGCATAAGACCTGCTATACCTGCGAAATTCTCCTCTGTGAGCGGATTGAACACAACTATCTCGTCTATTCTTCCAAGAAACTCAGGTCTCAGGAACTCTCTCAGTGCTTTCATTGCCTTATCCTTGGCGATATCACTGTCTGTCTTATTGAAGCCCACGCCTGTATCTCTATCAGTCGAACCTGCGTTTGATGTCATGACGATAACGGTATTTTCAAAGGAAACGCTTCTGCCCTGTGAATCGTTGATACGTCCCTCGTCAAGTATCTGAAGGAGTATGTTCATAACGTCAGGATGAGCCTTTTCTATCTCGTCAAAGAGCACCACGGAATATGGTCTGCGGCGCACCTTTTCGGTAAGCTGACCTGCTTCGTCAAAGCCTACATATCCCGGAGGTGAGCCGATAAGCTTTGATACAGAGTGCTTCTCCATATACTCGGTCATGTCAACTCTGATAAGCGGCTCGGTGGCGTCAAAAAGCTCTTCTCCAAGGACTTTCACAAGCTCTGTTTTTCCAACGCCTGTTGGGCCGACGAAAATAAATGAAGCCGGTCTGCGACGTTTTGAAAGCTGAACCCTTGTACGCTTTATTGCCTTTGCGACCTTATCAACCGCTTCGTCCTGGCCGATAACACGCTTTGAAAGGGCTTCTTTAAGATGCTTTATCTTATCATACTCGGTCTGAGCTATCTTATTGGCAGGGATACCTGTCCAAAGCTCTATTACCTTTGAGATATCTTCCTCTGTGACCTGAACGTTTTTAAGAGTTTCTTCCACCTCTTTGAGTCTGTTCTGGATCCTGAGTATCTCGCCCTTTTCCTTTGCGATTATCTCATAGTCAGGGTCTGACTTCTGTTCGTAGTCCTCAACGAGCTTTTCATGTTTTTTAAGCTCCTCGTTAAGTGCGTCGAACTCCTCTATTTCAGGTGTTCTGATACTTGTGCAGGCGCAGGCTTCGTCAAGAAGATCTATCGCCTTGTCAGGGAGAAATCTGTCGTTGATATATCTTTCAGAAAGCACTGCACACTCTCTGAGCATATCGTCTGAAATTTTTACTCTATGGAAATTCTCGTAATACTGCTTTATGCCCTCAAGAACCGTGATAGTGTCCTCAACTGTCGGCTCGGAAACTGTTACAGGCTGGAAACGTCTTTCAAGTGCAGAGTCCTTTTCGATATACTTTCTGTACTCCTTGAAAGTCGTTGCGCCTATTACCTGTATCTCGCCTCTTGAAAGGGACGGTTTCAGGATATTAGCTGCGTTCATCGTTCCCTCATTGTCGCCTGTGCCAACAAGGGTATGCACCTCGTCGATAAAGAGGATAACGTTGCCCTGCTCTTTTACTTCCTCTACAAGACCTTTACAACGGCTCTCGAACTGTCCTCTGAACTGAGTGCCTGCAACAAGTGCGGTAAGGTCGAGGAGGTAAAGCTCCTTATCCTTGATATGGAAAGGCACATCTCCGCCAACTATCCTCTGTGCGATGCCCTCGGCAATGGCTGTTTTACCAACGCCAGGTTCGCCTATAAGGCATGGGTTGTTCTTCTGACGTCTTGACAGGATATGGATAACTCTTGATATCTCCTTATCTCTTCCCACAACGTTATCAAGCTTGCCCTCTCTTGCTTTCTGAGTAAGATTTGTGCAATAGTTGTTGAGAAATTTAAGCTTTTTCTTTTTATCCTTTGGCTTGTTCTCTCCGCCCTCATCGGTGGCTTTAGGCATACCTCCTGCGAGGTTGCTGAAAAGATTGGCTGCGTCACCGCCGAAAAGATTGCTCAGGAAGTTCGTTCCGCCCGGCTCAAAATCGTCCCCGTCGGAAGCCTCCATAAGCTGATTTGACATTGCTTCAAGGTCATCGTCTGAGATGCCCATTGCCTTCATATAATCGTCCACCTGCGAAATGCCAAGCTCCTTGGCACAAACAAGGCAAAGTCCCTCGTTCTTCTTGTGCTGAGGGTCCTTGGCGTTCATCTGTGAGATGAACACCACAGCAGGACGCTTTTTACATCTTGAACACATTAACATTTTTATTTGCTCCTTTCCTTACTGATACACCTTACGGTAATCATTTATACAGAATATCAAAGAAGTAACTGAACAGATAGGTATTTTCAAAAACAGCGCTGTTGAACTTGGGAAGCTTGTTCTCGGTGGCATTTATCACAGTGCAGACCATAAAGGCTATCAACACCAGATACAGACCGCCTTTGCAAAGACCAAGCGCCATGCCTGCGAAACGGTTTGCCGCTGTCAGACCTGCCATTCGGGTAAAAACTCCCGACAGCCGCAGGATAAGCCTTATGACTATCTCCATAAGCACATACACCGTCATGAACACGCAAAGCCTTATAAAAGTCAGAGCGATCGGTCGGAAAATGTTCTTTTCCAGATACTCAGCGCCCGTTCTGCCGCCCTCAGAGAGAGCCTTTACGGCTTCGTCTATCTGCTCGGCAGTGAACTTCACCGCCTTAGACAGACTTTTTCCAAGCTTATTGCCCTCCAACTTTTCGCTGAGCTTTTTGGGCATAACGCTGTGGATATACTCTGAAAGCTCCTCACCCTTTTGCTGAGCGGTATCAAGGTCTGTTCCCTTTGAAACAAGCAGCTTTTCGGTATTCTCCGCAAGAGTGCCTGCCCCTGACAGTACGTTTTTTATCTCCTCATCTGAAAGGTCGATATCAACACCCTCGTTTTTCAGTTCATTGCTCACAAGCTTTGAAAGATCCGTCTGTTCAGCGGCGTTTTCAAGGCTCGTTATAAGCTGTGTTTTGAAATATTTGTTATATACATTTTCAGCCGACATATTGGCTATAAGAAAAGCCACAAGAACGGCTGCCACTGTTCCGAGCATTGTGATGACATATCTCACAAAGCCCTTACAGTATCCTGTCAGAGCGGTCACGATAAGGATCATTATAACTGCTCCGTCAAAAAAATATGCCATATTTTCCTGCCTTTCGTCAGGTCTCGAAAGCTATTTTGTTTATCTCATGCAGACCTAGGAAATAAACGCTGTCGTTGAGGTAAACAAAGTCAAGATACTCAGAGGACACTGCCGCTGTTGCAAGTAGATTTCCTGCACTGTCATAGGCTTCTATATTATCCTCGCCGAGTAGGATCACCTTCTTGTTCTCTGCGGTCATTTTCTTAGGCTTGCCGCTTTGAGTATAAACAATGCTATCAGGCTTATCTCCGTCAGAGTCCGAACGGAACACCGCAAGAGTTCCTGTTTTACGCTGTATGCCATCGAATGCTACTGCGGCAGTGGTATCTGTCAGGGCATAGTCTGAAAGCTCCTCAGGATATTCATACTGCATAAGTATTTTACCATTGCTGTCAAGCTTGTAGAAGCAGGTATCGCCCACTACCCAATAATCGCCGTTATCGTTTCGCTGAACGGCAACTGCGAGAGTTTCAAGCTGTTCGCTCTTCATCTTCTCCTCTGTGCTGTCAAAGGTCACATAATAGATGACCGAGCGTAACGCTCCGCCACTGCTGGAAAATGTTGAGATACAACAGCCGCTTCCGTCCTTATCAAAGCTTATATCAAGTATTCTTCGTGAGCTTGACCACTGATATATCTCTGCTCCCGAGGAGTCATAAACTGTCAGAACTGCGGCATATTTCTCAGTCTGGGTGACCACTGCAACTGTGCTGTCAGGGGCTATCTCCGCCAAAAGTATAGACTGGTCTATATCCTTTGAGAGCAGCTCGCCCTTTTTATTCAGCACTCTGAAAGAATTTCCACCGTTATCGTAAACAAGCACACGCTTTCCGGATGTTCTTACAACAGGGTTTGCAAAGTTGTGAGAATTATCCGATACCTTATTGCCAGACTCGTCATAAAAAGCAATGTTCCTGTCGTCAACTCGAACTATACCGTCGGAAAGCTGTTTTATAACGTTAACGGAGCTTTCATCAAAGGTCAGCGGGAAATTTCCGCTTTGCTTTTTGCCGTCGTTTACTATAGTGGCATGAGGTCTGTCCAAAATGCCCTCAAGCTTCGGCACCCACACTCCTCTTGAAGCATAAACGCCCACACCAAAAGCGACCACAACTGCTATGGCGGCTATCTTTTTATAGAGCTTTTTGTTTTTCTCTTTCTTTCTTGCCGCTCTTATATCGGTGACGTTGGATATCTCCTCGTCAGACCTCTCTGCTTTCTCTGCTTTCTCAGCCTTTTTCTCTTTTCTGCTTTTATGCTCGGATTTTTCCTCTTTGCTTTCTGAAGCCTGCTCTTTTTTTTCACCGCCTGATACTGTTATCTTGCTTTCATCAGCTTTTTCAGGCTTTTCCTCCTCGGCTTTATCCTCGGTGTTCGTCAGCTCTATTCTGCTTCGTGACTCCTCGGCTTCTTCCGCTTCTTTTCGGAGCTGTTCTTCCTGCTCACGTTCCGCCGCTTTCTGAGCCGCCTTTTTCTGACGCTTTATCTCTCTGAAAGTAACGTTCGGCATAGGCTCTTCTGCACCGTGAAACTCGTCACGCTGAACAAAATCCGTCTGCTTGGTTATTCTTATTGTTTTTTCTTCTTTGGTAGGCGGATTTTTCTTTCTCCGCCTGCTCTTTGATCTTTTATCATTCACCTTGTTCAGATCCTTTATCTTTATCATAATACACTTCGTTAAGATACAATCCCTGTGGCGGAACGGTCTTTCCGCCTCTTGTTCTGTCCTTTGACGCAAGTATATCGGGTATTTGAGTTTCTCCTATCTTGCCCTCATTTATAAAAATAAGCGTGCCTACCATTATCCTTACCATATTGTACAGAAAGCCGTCTCCCGAAACTGTGAATATCACAAGCTCGCCCTCACGTCTTACATGGAAAGAGAATATAGTCCTAACTGTATTCTCCTTTGTGCAATCGGTGGAACACATGGCTTTGAAATCGTGCGTTCCCACAAAATCCTGTGCCGCTTTATCCAGCTTTTTCTCGTCTATTGGAAACCAACTGCGGTAGGCTGTATCTTTATAAAAAGGATTTTTTATCTCGCTGTTATGTATAATATACTCATACTCCTTGCCGCTGCACATATATCTTGCGTGAAAATCAAGGGGGACTTTTTCGCACTCCAGCACTGAGATATCGTCCGGCAGCTTTGAATTAAGTCCGAAAACTATCCCACGGCAGGTTATTGTGGACTCTATAAGAAAGCTTGCGCAAAATCTTCTTGCGTGCACTCCTGCGTCTGTTCGTGAACAGCCGTTCACTGTGACGGTCTGTCCCGTCAGCGAGAGGATAGCTTCTTCAAGCACCTGCTGGACGGCAAGGGCGTTGTTCTGCCTTTGCCACCCATGATAGGCCGTGCCGTTATAGGCAAGTATTATCCTGAAATTTGTCATGAGCATATCCCGTTTCTTTAGTCGAGTGTTATGGAATCTATATTGTCAAGTCTTACTATCATGGTGCTGTCGCTTTTCTTTTCGTGGATGATAAGCTTCACCCACTCGTCGTCTGCATCAAGAACTGTGCATCTTGTATTATAATAGCCATCGCCGTCAATGGTACATTCTCTGCCGATAAGTTCTTTTATAATACCTGACATTTTATTTCCCCCATTTGCATTTCTCTCAAGTTTCTTGACTTTTTTTTCCAAAGTGTCAAGTCTGTCATCTTGGTCCATATCTTTAAAAACACTGCTCATAATACCCCTCCTATATGACTATATTTATGACGATAACGCCTGCAAGGAACAGCACGCAGAATATCGAGCCGTAGAGGTCGACTATGCTCATATGGAGCTGTTTCATTCTTGTTCTGCCCTCTCCGCCGTGATAACAACGGCATTCCATAGCAAGGGCAAGCTCCTCAGCGTGCCTGAACGACGCCACAAAAAGCGGTATGAGCACTGGAATAAGGGCTTTAGCTTTCTGTATCAGCGAGCCTGTTTCCATATCCGCTCCTCTTGCTTTCTGGGCTGACATTATCTTGTCTGTTTCCTCGATAAGGGTCGGGATAAATCTCAGGGCAATAGTCATCATCATTGCAAGCTCATGGACAGGCACTTTTATCTTTTTCAGCGGTGAAAGCAATCTTTCGATAGCGTCTGTCAGGTCGATAGGCGAGGTGGTGTAGGTAAGAAGCGAAGTGCCGACAATAAGGCAGATTATCCTTATCATCATGAACACTGCCGTGTCAACGCCTTCATCGGTTATCTTGAGAAATTTCCATTCAAAATAGGCTTTGCCCGTTCTGATAAAAAGCAGATTGAGTATCGCCGTGAATATTATTATCGGCACGATAGGCTTCAAGCTTTTTAGCATGAGTTTGCCGGGTATTTTCGATATGATAAAAGTGAGAATAGTAAAAGCTATGCCCACAAGAAGTCCCCACACGCTGTTTGCGGCGAAAAGCATTACTATGAAAACCGCCGTCATTATTATCTTTATTCGTGCGTCCATTCGGTGAATGACAGAATTTCCGGGAAAATACTGTCCTATAGTAATATCCTTTATCAAGGTATATTCCTCCAATTTTCTATCTCAACTTACACAGTCCTGCTCTCTGCTCATATGGGTCAAAGGCAGTCCGCTGCTTACTTATTCTTTTTTTGCTCCAGCATTTCAAGTATGACCTTTTTCGCATAGCCAACTGTATACACATCGTCCTTAATATCTATGCCCATGGCTTTGAGCCTGTTTATAACTCTTGTTATCTGTGGCACTGCAAGTCCCATTGACACAAGCTCCTCAGAGCGGTGGAACACCTTTACTGTATCATCATAGCAGAAAAGCTTCGATTCGTTCATGACGAGTATCTTTGAAACGTTCTTTGCGATATCTTCCATAGAGTGGGATACCAGCAAAACAGTGTTTTTCATCTGCTCATGATACTCTCTTATAAGACCAAGTATCTGTTCTCTGCCCTTAGGGTCAAGACCCGAAGCAGGTTCGTCAAGGATAAGCACCTTTGGGTTCATTGCCATAACGCCTGCTATAGCCACACGCCTTTTCTGTCCGCCTGAAAGTTCAAAAGGCGATTTGTCAAGTATCTCAGGGCTTAGTCCTACCATTCTTGCGGCTTCTTTGACATACTTGTCTATCTGATCTTCCTTGATACCCATATTCTTAGGTCCGAATGCGATATCCTTATAACAGGTCTCCTCAAAGAGCTGATATTCAGGATACTGAAACACAAGACCCACCTTAAATCTTATAGGGCGAAGCCTTGATTTATCGTCCCACAGCCTTTCTCCGTCTATATAGACGCTTCCGCTCGTGGGCTTCAAAAGGCCGTTGAAATGCTGGATAAGGGTAGATTTGCCTGAGCCTGTATGTCCTATTATACCCACCATTTCGCCGTCATTTATCTCTATATTAACATTGTCTACGGCTGTTTTGCGAAAGGGCGTACCCTCGCCGTAAACATAAGTCAGGTTTTCCGTTTTAATTACTGCCATTGTTACTCCCTATCATTTAAGCATTTCATAAAGCTTCTGAACGCACTCGTCCTCGTGGATTATCTCGGTGGAGATGTCATAGCCTGCCCTTTTAAGCTCCCAGCAAAGCTCTGTCACCTGCGGCACGTCAAGTCCCAGATTTTTCATGGTTTCCACATTTGAGAATATCTTCTTCGGAACATTATCCATTATTACTTCGCCGCCGTCAATGACCACCACACGCTGTGCCTGTGCGGCTTCCTCCATATAGTGGGTGATAAGCACGATAGTAACGCCCTGCTCGTTGAGCATTTTGACAGTTTTCATTACCTCGTCCCTGCCGTGAGGATCGAGCATGGCGGTAGGCTCGTCAAGAAGTATACAATCAGGCTTCATTGCGATTATGCCTGCGATAGCCACACGCTGTTTCTGTCCGCCTGAAAGCTTATGGGGTGCATGAAGTCTGTATTCATACATACCGACGGTTTTAAGAGCCTCGTCAACACGCCTGCGTATCTCATTCGGCTCGACGCCCATATTTTCAAGGGCGAAAGCCACGTCCTCCTCCACGATAGTTGCAACTATCTGGTTATCAGGGTTTTGGAATACCATGCCCACCTTTTCTCTTATAGGCAAGAGGTTATTTTCGTCCAAAGTGTCCATGCCGTTCACATAGACAGCCCCCGACTCAGGAAGATTTATAGCGTTTATGCACTTTGCAAGTGTAGATTTGCCTGAGCCGTTATGACCAAGCACTGCCACAAACTCGCCTTTTTCTATGTTCAGATCAATGCCTTTAAGCACCTCCGTTTTAACAGGCGGCTCTTCAAGGTCGTTCACATAGGAAAAGTGCAGATCCTTTATTTCAATAAAACTGCTCATTTTACTTTCCTTACCAAATTTAGTTTATTCCTTATCTTCAGGCTGTTCTTTCTGTTCAGCCTTTCTTTCCTTATGCTTTTCGTAAACATTTTCGGCTTTGTCTATTCCTTTATCAAGGAGCTTTTCAGCCTTGTTCTTTACCTTTTTGCCCGTTTCGCTCTCTGCGATCTCGTGGGCTTTTTCCTTCCCCTTTTCAAACAGCTCTCCTGCCTTGCTCTTTATCTTCTGCCCCTTTTCACTTTCAGCAGCCTCGTGAGCTTTTTCTTTGCCCTTTTCAAGCATATTTCCTGCCTTGTGTTTAAGTTCATCAAAATCAAAAGACATAACCTTTCCTCCTGTCTGAAATTTCGGTTTATACCTTATTATAATATATGGGTATGCGAACGCTGTTCGCCCCTACATATTGCCCATAAGCTTTTCAATATCTTTTACTGTCGGCGGATAAAGTGCGATAGGGAACTTTTCCACCGCCGCACCTGCCACAGCACAGGCTGTTTTCACCAATGTATCGTCATCAAGACCTTTATAAAGCCCATATACAGCGCCCGCCTTAAAGCTGTCCCCTGCGCCAAGTGTTGACACTACGTCTACTTTAAATGCAGGGCACATCTTTGGCACAGCACCCTTTCTGCCATACATCGCACCCATTTCGCCAAGGGTAAATATCACAAGCCCGTCTGTATTATCTGTATAAAGCATGAAAAGCTCATCATAGCTTTTATCCGGATAATATTCATCAAGGTGCTGATGAGATATGCAATTTACTGCACAATGCTTATGGATATAGCTGTCATAGGCACAATCTATGGTGACGTATTTCTTGCCATATTTTACGCAATACTCAGCTATCTTATCACCAAAATAAGGGTCAGCCGCAACGCAGGCTGAATTTTTCACTGACTCCTCCGAAGGCTGTTCATAAAAAGCATTCGGACGTGAATAAAGCTTATCCCACTCGCCAAAACAGGTGCGTGTATTTTTATCTATGATAACATAGTCGGTCACGCCTTCAAAGTCCTCCGTTACAAGCTCCGAAAGGTCAGCAGTCTTGTCTGAAAAATAATCCTTTATAAGCTTTTCATTGCCGCTTCCAAGGTGAGTACCGCCAAGCTTTACAGGCAAATTCAGACTGCAAAGAACAGCCGCCGCTGTTCCGGTCTCACCACCGACAAGGTGATATTTTCCCTTTATCTCTGCCGTGCCGTCTGCCTTTGGAAAATCACCGTCAAGAAGAAACGAACAGGTGGAGATCATTTGACCGTACATATAAACATAATTCTCAGTATATTTCATGTGAACACCATACCTTACTATAGCAAAGCTATTTCTGCCAAATTGCCGTTGAACCGCATGGAAGCACACCGCCTGTTGCCTCCACAGGCAATCCTATCTCATCAGCCGTGACGTTTCCGCCAAACCTCGTGCCGAGGACATCTCTAAGGATATATGCCATAACTGAGGGTGAAAGTCCTGTGGTATAGCTGTTGAGCAGGAAGAAAAGCGGCTCATCGCTCAAAACGCCTGAGCAGGTCTTTACAAGGTCATAGATACAATCTTCAAGTTTCCATATCTCTCCGCCAGGTCCTCTGCCGTAGGACGGAGGATCCATAACGATAGCGTCATAGGTCTTGCCACGGCGTATCTCACGCTGAACGAACTTTTCGCAATCGTCCACAAGCCAGCGAATAGGCTTATCGGAAAGCCCTGACACAGTGGCGTTCTCTCTTGCCCACTGCACCATGCCCTTTGATGCGTCAACGTGTGAAACGCTTGCACCTGCTTCGGCACAGGCAAGGGTAGCTCCGCCTGTGTATGCAAAGAGGTTTAACACCTTTATCTCTCTGTCTGCGTTTCTTATTTTATCAGCCATGAAGTCCCAGTTCACAGCCTGTTCAGGGAAAAGACCTGTGTGCTTGAAGCCCGTTGGTCTGATTATAAACTTCAAATTCTTATAGCCTATGTTCCAGCTTTCAGGCAGGCGCTTTCTGTATTCCCATTCGCCGCCGCCCTTTGAGGAACGGTGATAAACGCCGTCAGCCTTTGTCCACAGCTCCGAACGCTTTGGGGACTTCCATATTATCTGAGGGTCAGGTCTTACAAGCACCTTTCCGCCCCAGCTTTCAAGCTTATCTCCGCTTGAAGTATCTATTATCTTATAGTCTTTCCAGTTTTCTGCAATTCTCATATTTTTTATCCTTATATAAAATTACTTTTTCCACGGCCTTTTATTTTCCGTCCAGCCCTTTGCCTGCCAATATGCACTGTCAGCAGGGTTCCAGCCCTTTTTGTTTGCAAAGTGGAAAATGGTGAAATACATTCTGCCTTTAAGGCTGACCTTTGGCTCCAAGCTGTCGTTTTTAAGCTTTGCGGCAATGCTGTCGGTCTTTTTCTCTATCTTTGCAAGCATTTTGTCGGAAACCTTGCTCCAGCTCGTTGCGTGTATGCCGAAGCCTATCTTATATATCTTCGGTACGCCCCAGAAAGAAAGGCTGTCAGCCATATCCTTGTTAGTGCTTTTCATGCCTGCACCTGCGGCTGTGGATATCACCACGGCACGTTTTGAGAACATTTTCTCCTCAGGTCTATGGACTATCCAGCGCCAGCCGTAATGGTCGAGCCATGCTTTCATTGAGCCTGTGCAGTGGTAGACATACACAGGGGAAGTGAGTATCAGCACATCTGCTTCGTCCACCGCTTTGGTGATAGGCTCAAGCTTTTCAAAGTGAGGACACTTTTCTTCGCCTTTCATAAAGCAATTGGTACAGCCGCAGCAGAACTCGCCGAAATCTCTTGGCAGGAAGAACTCTGTCACCTCGCCGCCAAGTTTATCGGCTAACATTCTGCCTATATGATATGTAGAGCCTTTATGGTTTTGACCGTTTATCAAAGCTATTTTCAAAATATCACCTTACATTTTTTCGATAAGCTCCGCTATCTTGTGTGCATATTCTGTGATGATGCCTGTTCTCTTGCCCTCTATCATAACACGAACGAGAGGCTCTGTGCCTGACTCACGGACAAGTATCCTGCCCTCGTCACCAAGCTTTTCGGAATACATCTTTATAGCGTCTGTTATCTCAGGGACTTTATCCCACATACCCTTTTTGTCTGCTGTTATCTTAACGTTCACAAGCACCTGCGGATAGCACTCCATGCATGAAGCAAGCTCGCTTGCCTTTTCGCCTGTACATTTGAGGACTGTCAGAAGCTTTGTACCTGTCAACTCACCGTCACCTGTGTTTGCATAGTCAAGAAGAATGATATGACCTGACTGCTCACCACCGATATTATAACCGCCCTTGAGCATTTCTTCAAGAACGTATCTGTCGCCAACCTTTGTGGTAGCGGCAACGATGCCGTTTGCCTTTGCATACTTGAAGAAGCCGAGGTTTGTCATAACTGTAACAACGCAGGTGTTGTTTTTGAGTATGCCCATGCTCTTCATATATTTTGAGAAGATAGCAAGTATCTTATCACCGTCGATTAGCTCGCCCTTTTCGTCAACTGCAAGACATCTGTCAGCGTCGCCGTCAAAGGCAAGACCTATATCGCAATGGTTATCAACAACTGCCTTTTGAAGACCCTCGATATGTGTTGAGCCGCAATCCTTATTTATATTCGTTCCGTCAGGCTTATCGTTGAGCATTATGCACTTTGCACCAAGTCCCTCGAAAATTCTCTGTGCGCACACGGAAGCTGAGCCGTTTGCACAATCAAGCGCCACACGGATACCGTTGAAATCTGTCTGAACTGTTTTCATAACGTAGCGGATATAATCCCAAGCTGCGTCCTTTTCGTAATAAACGTGACCTATATCACAGCCGTCCTTAAGCTCTATCTTTTCAGGTGTGTCCAGGATAAGTGCTTCTATCTCGTTTTCTATCTCGTCAGAAAGCTTGAAGCCTGTGCCAGAGAAAAGCTTTATGCCGTTAAACTCAACAGAATTGTGTGAAGCGGATATCATAACGCCTGCGTCTGCGTTGTATTTCTTTACAAGCATTGCTACGGCAGGGGTAGGAACAACACCGAGTATATGAGCGTCTGCACCAACTGAGCAGATACCAGCCACCAGTGCGGACTCCAGAATGTCGCCTGAGATACGGGTATCCTTGCCTATGATTATCTTAGCCTTGTGGTTTGTTTCCTTCGTGAGTACCATTGCGGCAGCTCTGCCTATCTGCATAGCAAGCTCGCAGGTAAGCTCTGTGATAGCTACTCCTCTTGCGCCGTCAGTTCCAAATAATCTTCCCATAATAATTAGCTCCTTTTCGAGGTCATACCTCTATATTATTTTTTATTTATGTAAACTCTATATTAACACACATATTAAATTGATCCGATAATAAAATTTTCCCAAAGATAGAAAGTGCAGTGGCAGGTGAACAGTGTTCACCCCTACAGAACAAGAAATTCATCGCCGCAGGCGATACCTTAATTCCTCACTCCTCACTCCTCATTCCTCATTAAGCATTCCTCACTAAATCAAAGATGCGTTTGTCCGTCCTTGAGAAATCCCAGATGATCGTAAGCAAGCTGAGTCGCCACACGTCCCCTTGGGGTCTTTGAGAGGAAACCTAACTGCATAAGATACGGCTCGCAAACGTCCTCAATGGTGACTGACTCCTCGCCGATAGCCGCCGCAAGGGTTTCAAGTCCCACCGGACCACCGTCATAGCCTTTTATTATCATAGTCAGCAGACGTTTGTCGAGAGAGTCAAGTCCCAGCTTGTCAACGTCCATTCTATTAAGGGCTATCTTTGCAATGTCTGCGGTTATCCTGCCGTCACCCATGACTTCGGCAAAATCCCTTACTCTTCTGAGAAAGCGGTTTGCTATTCTCGGCGTTCCCCTGGAGCGCTTCGCTATCTCCTCTGCACCGTCATCATCACAAGCCACGCCAAGTAAAATGGCGGAACGCTTTACGATATCAGAAAGCTGTTCTGTATTGTAAAGCTCCAAACGCTGGATAACGCCGAAACGATCTCTCAGCGGTGCAGAAAGCGAGCCTGCTCTTGTGGTCGCACCTATAAGAGTGAACTTGTTAAGCTCAATTCTTATAGATCTTGCCGCAGGACCTTTGCCCATGATTATATCCAAGGCATAATCTTCAAGGGCAGGATAAAGAACTTCCTCCACCTGTCTTGAAAGGCGGTGTATCTCGTCTATAAAAAGCACGTCGCCTTTTTCAAGGTTGGTGAGCAAAGCTGCAAGGTCGCCCGGCTTTTCAATGGCAGGGCCTGAGGTTATCCTGATGTTAACTCCCATTTCGTGGGCGATTATGGCAGAAAGAGTGGTCTTACCCAGACCAGGCGGGCCGTAAAGCAGAACGTGGTCAAGGCTGTCGCCCCTGTTTTTTGCCGCTTGTATATATATTTTCAGGTTCTCCTTGACCTTTTCCTGACCGATATACTCGTCAAGTGTTTTAGGTCTAAGGCTCACCTCGAAATCGTCAGTTGTTTCCGCCTGAGTTTCTTTCGGAGTGACTATCCTGTCTATATCAAAATCTCCTTTTTCGATCATTTATGGAGTTCTCCTCTCAAAATTTCGCAAGTCCGATAAGGGCTTTCTTTATAAGCTCTTCAACGCTCAAATTCGGGTCAAGCTTTGATATCACTGACATTGCTTCGCCCTCGGTATATCCAAGCACCACAAGGGCTGTGACAGCTTCTTCGACAGCTCCGCTCGGAACAGCCGCAAAGCCCTGAGCCCCATTTCCTCTGACGGATATGGTATTCTCTTTTGCCACCTTATCTTTAAGTTCAAGGACTATCCTTTGTGCTATCTTTGTACCGATACCCTTTATCTTTGTGAAAGCCTTTGAATCCCCTGTTGCAACCGCAAGCGCAAACTGTGACGGAGTGCAGGCTGAAAGTATGGCAAGACCTGCCTTCGGGCCTACTCCGCTGACAGATATGAGCATACGGAAGCTTTTAAGTTCCTCCTTAGTTGCAAAGCCGAAAAGCTCCACCGCGTCCTCCCTTACGGAGAGGTGAGTGTAAAGCTTGACCTCGCTTTTGCCTGCAATCTGCTGCAAGGTAGAAAATGTTGTTTTGCAGGCATAGCCCACGCCTGCACATTCTATTACGGCAAGGTCGCTCTCGGTATGAACGAGCTTTCCGCTAAGTGAATATATCATATTATTTCTCCTCAAAATTTTTCATAACACGCCTTGTGTTCACTGAAAGTCCGTGAGTTATAGCAATAGCCACTGCGTCCGCTGTATCGTCAGGCTTTGGGATAGCTTTAAGATGAAGCATGGTCTTTGTCATTTCCTGCACCTGCTTTTTCTCGGCACGTCCATAGCCGACTATGGAGCATTTCACCTGCAAAGGCGTATATTCATAAATGGGAATATTTCTTATTATGGCAGGAAGCAGGGTCACTCCCCTTGCCTGTGCAACGTCAATGGCGGTCTTTTCATTGGTATTGAAAAAAAGCTTTTCTATTCCCATTTCATCAGGCTTATAGGTGGTTATTATCTCGGTCATATCATCATAGATGACTTTCAGCCGTCTGTTGAAATCCATATCCGCAGAAGTGGTTATTGCACCGTAGTCAACAACAGTGAATTTTCCGCTGTTGTATTCAAGCACTCCGAAACCCACAATGGCGTAGCCCGGGTCGATACCAAGTATTCTCAAATCCACTCCTCCGTTCAATTTCAACGCTATCCTATAATGACCCTATTATAACAACTAATTATACCATATTTTTCGGTCAAATGCAAGCAAAACGCTGAGTTTTCACCTATTTCTCACAAGGCAAAAATGTAGAAATGCCACTTTGTGAAAAGTCTGTTTTTGGCTAAACTGACTATAGAACAAAACAGCGGTCATCAGGTATGCCCCTGACACCGCTGTTATCTTTTTATGCTGTATTTTCTAAGCGGCGACTTCCACAATCTTTGGAGGATAAGACCATTGAGCGTGCCTGTGAGAATGCCGCTTATTATGAGATAAGGCAAAAGGCTGAACACCGCCCATGTGCCTGATATCACTGCCGCCGCACAAAGCTGACCTATATTATGAAAAAAGCCACCAAAAACTGATGTCACCCAAAGCTGGTTTTCACCAACTCTCGAAACCGCAATGTACATGGCGAGATACGCTAAAATTCCGCCTGTGAGTGAGAATGCAAAGCTTACCACAGTTCCGTAAAGCCCTGCCGCAAGGACTATCCTCAAAAGCAGCACCAAGCCTGCCTCTTTTCTGCCGATAAAAAGCATCGCTGCCATAGTGACGATATTGGCAAGCCCAAGCTTCATGCCGCCTATGGGCATGACAGGGAATTGTGCCTCCACCATGAAAATGATAAGTGACAAGGCGGTAAAAATTCCTATAAGGGCGATTTTTTGTACTGATATCTTCATGCTTCCACCCCTATATCACAGCGTCGGCAGATGTCTCACCGACTATTTTTATCACAAGCTTGTGCGGTGCACAAATGACGGTCTGTCCTGCGTGGGATATCTTTCCTGCATGAACACAGGTCTGGTTCGAGCAATCTGCGACAGACACCCAAATGCTTCCCTCGCCAACGGTTATGGTATTAGTGCCGTTTTCTGTTTTTATCTCAAAGGAATACTCCTTATCGGGGGAAAGGTCAGAAACAGTCTTTATGAGCTTGCCGTTTTCATATATCTCGGCAGAATTTTCTCCGCTCTTTCCACCTGTGAGAAAAATAAATATCAGGCACGCAGCGATAACAGCCGCAAAAACTGCCGCCCATATGAGATTCTTTCTTTTTACCACTGCCGCACTCCCCTTTTTACAGTATATCTGTTGTTATGAGTATACCACAGCCGTTCTTTTTCGTCAAGACAAACGGCAAGTGTCTGATTTTTTGTACTTAAATATTACAGCAAGGTTACAATAAGGTACAAGATTTCGTACAGTTGTAACATTGCTGTAATTTTCACCGAAAAAGCCGAAAAAATTGTCGAAAATTTATCAAAATATCCTTATTCACTATTGATTTTTTGAATGGGGTGTGTTAAAATATAAGAGTTGGATATTCTATTGTTAAGAGTATGTGAACATTTGTTCTTTTTATAGACCGCCATAGCCTGCATTATATGGGCAGATTAAACGATTGCTTGGGTGTATGTTAAATGATTTTAACCAAATCGTTGAAATTCTTGCTTTTTGCTTTTATTTTGCCTGCGGCTGTGGTATAATAATCTGAGCGTCGGCAGAGAGAGAAGCCGACAATCTCGTTAAGGAGTGTGTAAACTTGGAGAAGTTTGTTATACATGGAGGTAAGCCGCTGCATGGTACTGTGCAGATAAGCGGTGCAAAAAACGCTGCTGTTGCATTGGTTGCGGCAACTATCCTGTGCGACGAGCCGTGCGTTCTTGAGAACGTGCCTGAGATAAGCGATATAACTAAGTGCATGAAGATCCTGCGTGAAATGGGCGCAGAGGTCAGACTTTTAGATAAAAATACTATATATTTTGACACAAAGGGCATTGAAAAGCCTGAAGTGCCATATGAGCTTGCAAGAACCATGAGAGCGTCATGCTATTTTCTTGGCACGCTGCTTGGAAGATTTCACGAAGCTTTTGTTCCGATGCCGGGCGGCTGTGACCTTGGTGACAGACCTATAGATCAGCATTTGAAAGCTTTCAAGGCGCTTGGTGCGTCTGACGAGATAGTGAACGGAGCTAATCATGTCACAGCGGACGAGCTTGTGGGCAATCAGATATACTTTGACTTTGTTACAGTTGGCGCAACTATGAATGCAATATTTGCCGCTGTAAAGGCAAAGGGGCTTACTATAATCGAAAATGCGGCGAAAGAGCCTCATATCGTTGACCTTGCGAACTTCCTTAACTCAATGGGTGCTGATATCAGAGGCGCAGGTACAGACGTTATCAAGATAAGAGGCGTTGATTACCTCAAAGGCGTTACCTATGCGACTATCCCTGACCAGATAGAGGCAGGCACTTATATGGTAGCGGCGGCTGCCACAAAGGGCGACGTTGTTATCGCAAATGTTATCCCTAAACACCTTGAGTCTATCACGGCAAAGCTCCGCAAGGTAGGCGTAAACGTTGAGGAAAGCGACGAGAGCGTTCATGTATGGGTGGACGGTCCGCTCGTGAAAACTTCTATAAAAACTATGCCGCACCCTGGCTTCCCTACTGATATGCAGCCGCAGTTCTCAACACTGCTGACGCTTGCAGAGGGTACGAGCATCGTTACAGACGATATTTTTGACAACAGATTCAGATATGTGGCTGAGCTTAGAAGAATGGGCGCTGACATTTCTGTTGACGGCAAGGTGGCTGTTATACAGGGCGTTGGCAAGCTCAAAGGTGCTCCTGTTGTAGCAACTGACCTGAGAGCAGGCGCTGCCATGGTGATAGCAGGACTTGCCGCAGAGGGCACTACTGAGATAGACAATATTTTCTACATCGAAAGAGGATATGAAAAGATAGATGAGAAGCTCAGAGGGCTTGGAGCTGACATTCAGCGTGTTTACAAGCCTGACGCTAACGAAATGGAGCTTAGCGGCTGATAAATATTGATAACACTGCGGCGGCATATTATTTGCCGCCGTTTTTTACAGCATTTGAGAGGACATGATATGGAGCTTTTTATTTCCGACCTTGACGGAACGTTGCTTAACGGCAATGCAGAGGTGACAGAGTTCACGAGGGACACTTTGAACAGACTCATGGCAAAGGGGCTTAACTTCACTGCTGCCACGGCAAGGACGCTTGCTTCCGCAGGAAAAATACTTTCGGGGCTTGACCTGAAGCTTCCCGTTATACTTATGAACGGCGTGCTTATTTATGATATGGCGGAGAAAAAATACGTCAAGATAAACAGTCTTTCCAGGGAGCTTTGCGGTCTTATCATAGGTCTTTCAAAAGGACTTGGTTTAGAGCCTTTTATGTACTCGGTTTCAGATAACCAGCTTTCCACAAGATATGAGAGGCTTATTTCACCTGCAATGAAGAGCTTTTACAACGAACGCAGAGAGAAATATTACAAGTCTTTCACGCAGGTCAGTGACCTTTCTCAGTACATCGACAATGTGATATACTTCACTTTTATTGCAGAAAAAGAAAAACTTGTACCGCTGTATGACGCTCTTAAAGAAAATGAAAAGCTGAACATCACATACTATTATGATGTTTATGACCCCAAGCTTTGGTATCTTGAAGTGTTCTCTTCGGCGGCTTCTAAGGAACAAGGCGTGAGGTATCTTCGTGAGAATTACGGCTTTGACTTTGTCACGGCTTTTGGCGACAACACCAACGATCTGCCTATGTTCAAGGCGGCTGATAAAAGAGTGGCAGTAAAAAACGCCTGCAAAGAGGTGCTTGAAGGCTGTGACGAGGTGACAGGCACAAATGAAGAAGACGGTGTAGCAGAGTATCTTCTGAAAACTTTTGAAAGGAATTAGTTATGGCAAGGATATATCCACTTTTTTCATCAAGCAAGGGCAACAGCTCTTTTATCGGCAACAGTGACGGCGGGATACTTGTTGACGCAGGAGTATCCTGCAAACGTCTTTGTGAGGCTTTGAAAGCTAACGAGATCGACCCTGCTGTGATACAGGGAATTTTTATCACACACACTCACTCTGACCATGTTTCTGGGCTTAAAGTTCTCACGAAGAAATATCATATCCCTGTATTTGCCCAAAAGACCAATCTTGAGATACTTGTATCTGACGGCAAAATAGACCCCGCCTGTGACGTCAACGAAGTGGACGGCAATGAAGTGTGCATAGGAGATTATGCCGTAAAAGGTTTTGCAACATTTCATGATACCCCTGCAAGCTGTGGATATCAGATAAAGACCCCTGACGGCAAGCAGGTATGCGTATGCACCGACCTTGGCACTGTTACAAATGAGGTCGATATGCACCTGAGCGGTTCTGACCTTGTTTTGCTGGAGTCAAATTATGATGAGTCAATGTTGAAAAATGGACCTTATCCATACGAGCTGAAAAGGCGCATCGCTTCAGACCATGGACACCTTTCAAACTCAGCCTGCGGAGAACAGCTAAAAAAGCTTATGGCAGCAGGTACATATAAATTTATTTTAGGGCATTTAAGTCAGGAAAACAACACGCCTTTGCAGGCTGAAAACTCAGCTGTGGGAGCACTTGGGGAATACGAGCGCAACAGCGACTATATTTTACATATAGCAAAGCCTGAGGGCAGCGGAATGGCGGTGGCATTTTGATAAGGATAAATCTTATTACAGTTGGAAAGCTGAAAGAAAAATACTGGCGTGACGCAGCGGCGGAATACTCAAAGCGGCTGGGGGCGTTCTGCAAGCTTGAAATAGTTGAGCTGAACGAGTCGAGGTTATCTGACAACCCTTCTGAAAAGGAGATAGCGGCGGCGCTTGAAAACGAAGCAAAAGCCATGAAAGGCTACACTGACATCAAGGGCGCATACAATATTGCAATGTGCATTGAGGGCAAGCAGCTTTCAAGTGAAAAGCTGTCCAAAAAGCTCAGCGAATGCGGTCTGAACGGATTCAGCACAGTGAATTTCATAATAGGCTCGTCATTCGGCATTTCCCCTGAGATAAAGGCGAAAGCTGACCTGCGCTTGTCAATGTCGGAGATGACATTTCCGCACCAGCTTGCAAGGATAATGCTTTTGGAGCAGGTTTACAGGGCGTTTCAGATAAGTGCTAATACTAGGTATCATAAGTGAATTTCGGATATGACAAAACCGCCGCAGCCAAACTCGGCTGCGGCGGTAATTTTTATCTTACGAATTATTCTTGCTGTAATACTCTGTCTGCTTATCATAGACCACTTTCGGCGTGTAACGCTTTATGGCCTTGTTGTTCACCTTGATGTCAAGCTTTTCTACCCAGCTTGTTAATTTCTTCTGAAATTCATCGCTCTTCATTTCTTTTAGAAGATCTTCATGATTGTCCTTGGCATATTCTGTATCTCTGTCCTTAACATCGCCCTTGATAAGAATGTAATATGCATTATCGTCCTCATAAGCTGTTGCAACGTCTGTGCTCATACCGCTTACTTCTTTGAGTATCTTGCCGTTTGTGGTGTCCTTCTGAGAATCGTCCATTGTGCCGTAATTCATCATCTTTTCATTTGCATACGGGTCAGGTGCAGAAGAAGAACTGTCTGTGGAAGAATCTGTGTCTGACGCTGCTGTGCTTGAATCTGCTGTGCTGTCAGATACAGAAGATGTATCGTCGGAAGCTGTGGAGCTTGTGTCGCTCTCTGCTACAGAAGACGTGTCGTCAGAAGTCGTGCTGCTGTCTGCGGCTGATGAATCGCTGTCAGTGGCGGAGCTTGAATCTGAGGCTTTCTTTGAAGCAACATAGTCGTTGTACTCGTCTATAATGCTGTCGAAATCGTCAAACGAAACGCCCTGAGCCTTTTCAAGGAACTCATCTCTTTTTGCCTTGGCTTCCTCATTTGCAGCGTCTGCTGAGTCTGTAGAAGAATCGGTGGCTGATGATGAAGAATCAGTTGATGCTTTAGTTTTTGCAAAGGAAATGGATTTATATCTCAGGTAGTTATCATCAAGATACTTCACCATTTCATCGTCTGAAACGGCTTCCTCGCCGCCCTCTGCATAGTAGTGATCAAAAAGCTCTTCCCTCATTTTCGAGCCTTTGAGTGCAAGCTTTACAGATTCCTTTGAGATACCCTCTGACTCGTAAAACTCACCCTGAGAATCCCATGTGCTGCTTATGCTGTCATTAATAGACTTTATATCCTCATCTGAAAGAGTAAGTCCAAGCTCGTTGAACTTGTCAACTACAGCCGCATACTCCTTAGTTGCAGTGAGAGCATAATCTGAAAGATACTCGTCAAATGCCTTTCCGTCTACCTTCTGATCGAAATAGTCATTTTTGATGCCTTTCTGATAATACATCATCGTCATTTGATAGGACATTTCTGTAAGCTCATTATAAATGTAGATACCTGCGTTTATCTTGCTGTCACCTACTGTCATCACATAGCTTGTGTCCGAGCAAGCGGTAAGGCTCGCAGTACAAAGCAATGCGGCAGTAAGAGCAGCCGTTATTTTTTTAGCTTTAGCCATTTTATTATCCATTCCCTTTCCGAAAAATCGTCTTACTAACAGGCAGAAAACCGCCTTAACTTTTACATTATACTACATTTGCGCCTATAAGTCAAGTGGATATGTGTCTCTCACACGCAAAAACGGACGATCACTGACCGTCCGTTGTAATGCACTGATATTTTATCTATTGCTATTTCCTGTTTTTATGTCTTTCCAATTTACTTGCGTACATTATCTTATCCGCCTGTGCAAACATACCTTCAAGCTCGTGGATATCTGTTATATGTTTGCATACACCGCCTATACTGACGCTGACCTCAAACTCGTTACCTGCAAACCTGTTATATACCCTAAGCCGGTCGTTGACCCTTGCAGAAAATCGTTCAGGATAGTTGTCGTTATAGTCGTTACAGCCTATCACAACAAACTCATCACCGCCTACCCTTGCACAGATCTCATGATTTTTTGTCGATGCCAAAACTGCGTCTGCGATCGCTTTTATTGCAATATCACCGCTGTTATGGCCAAAATTATCATTTATCTTTTTAAGGCAGTCCAGATCGCAGACAGCGATAAAAGCCTTATTTTTCGGATCTGACATTCTGTCAATAACAAACTGGATATTTTTCTCAATGCCTATTCTCGAATAAACACCTGTCATGGCGTCACGGACTGCAAGATTAGCTATGGAGTTTTGTATCCGCATTGATTCCAGAGCATTGCTTACATGATTTGTCCAATTACGATAAGTGATATCTATAGTTTTTATTTCGTCACCGTAAGACAATACGGCATAGCCATAGCACCGATCTATAAAATGTACCGGAGTTATAAAGAATGCACAAGGGCTTTCACGCTCTTCTTCCAGATCAGGAAATATCTCTTTGAGTTCAAAAGGATCATGGAGAGTTCTGCTTTTGCCGTCAACATTTCTTATATAAAGCACCATATTTTCTGTATATTCCTTTGGAACAGCGGATATCTCACCGACTATCTCATGCTCTCCAAGGCAATCCTCATTAAGGCAGAGATAATATCTCTTCTGATCCAGTATAAGATAGAGAAAATATTGTATCCTGGCCATCAGATCATCGGGATCTTTAGAGCAAGCCATTATATCGGTCATACTGCTGTCCAAAAAGTCATGATAATTCATCTTGTTCTGAGGAGATAGCAAATCACGCTTTGTATAGCTATAATCCTCATGACAGCCGCAGGAAGCACCTATCTCCACCTTGCCGCCGTCCTCTATAAGACCCTGTGGTTCAACGCCTCTGATCCTTGCCTCAATGGTCATTACTGCGTTCACACCAGTTTCAAAGATCGGCGGTGAGCAAGAGGTTATAGCCGGCACGCAATGGATAGCCTCGTCTATTGCGTCATAACCTGCAACTATCATATCCTCAGGCACGCTCAGCCCGTTTTTCTGATATTCATGAACAACGCCTATGGCCATATAATCACCGCAGCAAACGATAGCGTCAGGTTTTTTACGTCTGCCATAAATAATATTATTTGCCACCTCTGCCGCTTTATCATACCAGAAGCCTCCGTCAAAGCAGACAAAGTCTGGATCATACTCTATGCCATGCTTTTCAAGGGCACGCTTATATCCTGCAAGTCGTTCACGAGTGGTGGCAGTCTCCAGCGGACCGCTCAAAAAAAGTATCTTCCTGCATCCATGGACCTCGATAAGATGTTCTGTCAATTGCATAAAAGGTATTTCATCTCGAGTATAAATACTTTCATAGTCCTTATAGCTTCCATCTATAAAGACCACAGGAACATGACATTTCTCATCTATATCCCTGCATATTTTGTCAAAAAGCCCAGGCATTTTCAACGTATCTGCCAGAACGATGACGCCATCGAGCTTATCATAATTTATAGCGTCATATATCTGCATTTCTCCAACAGACACTGCTTTTAAGAATGACTCTTTAACAAAGCTCGTGAAGATAAGCACATCATAGTCAAGCTGAAAAGCCTTTGTCATTACGCCTTTCAGCAATCTTTCCTGATAATAGCTTTCTGCCTCAGACAATATCACTCCAATGCGTTTTCTTCCCAAAATGTCTCACCTTCTCCATAATGTCGCATTTAGACGCACTGCACCCTACCTTTGTTCAGATATTATACCACATTTGGTTTGATTTGTCAAAGTTGTTTTGTGAATTTTCGTAAATATTTTAACGACTTTTTTATTTTTGTGATAAAATTATTAAGCTATTTTCAATATTATCAATACCGTTTATTTGATTAAATTTGTTGCAAATAAACTAAACAATTCACTTAATCGATTTCCAAATTGCGAAAATTTTCGGTAGCATGTTCATATAGACAACAAAATAAAAACTTTCAAGAATATTGTTAATAAATAAAACATCACAGAGAGATCTTTTTTTACACGGTAATATCGAGCAAGAAAAGAACAAAAAAAGTTTCAAAAATGTCTTGACAAGTAAAAGATCATATGGTATAATATTAAAGTCGCTTGGATAGTGTGACACATATAAAAAAATGATAAACTGGAGAAGTCGCCTAGCCCGGTTTATGGCGCACGACTGGAACTCGTGTATGGGTTAATAGCTCATCGAGGGTTCGAATCCCTCCTTCTCCGCCATAAGTCCACCGTAATTTTGATAGAATTGCGGTGAATTTTTATGCTATAATGAGTTAGACAAATCGGAATTTATGGAGAAAAATGAAGTATGGAACTGTGGGACGCTTATGATAGAGATTTCAAAAAGATTCAAGGTGTAACTCTGGTTCGAGGAGAGGCAATTCCGGAAGGTTTTTTTCATTTGGTCTGTGAAATAATCGTTAGACATATAGATGGAAGTTATCTCATCATGCAAAGGGATAAAAGAAAGCATTTGGGCGGAATGTGGGAGGCTACAGCGGGTGGTTCTGCTTTACAAGGTGAAGCCCCTGTAACCTGTGCCGCTAGAGAACTTCATGAAGAAACGGGAATTACCTCCGATAATTTAGTGGAAATAGGAATGGTGCTCCACCACAACCATAAATCGTTTTATGTGGAGTATCTTTGCATTACGGATATAGATAAGGATAGTATCGTTTTGCAAGAAGGAGAAACATCTAATTATAAATGGATTACGGCTGATAGATTGCTAAAACTGTCCAGGGATGAGTTGGCAACGCAGCGTATTCTAAATTTCATTGAAGAACTTAATTTATAAATTCTGGTTTGACGTGGAGTGGCAGTGGAGTTGTCAAAAACAATGCACCCCCTCAAATCGAGAACTGCACCCCCCTCTGAACCGAAGTTGCACCCCCTTTGATGGTTTCTATCAAATTACGGTTCTTTGCCAAAAAATCTCGTAAACACGTTGTTTGCGAGACTTTTTATTTTCTAAAGATATGACACGCAAAAAACTTCATAAAGCAAAAAATCGGACAGCCCGAAGACTGTCCGATTGAATGTTTTGTGATTATTCTATGGTCGTGATGTCGCTTCCGAACCAAGTTGTTGATATCTCAGCAAGCTTGCCGTCCTGCTTCATTTCGTGAAGGATCTCCTCGATCTTGTCGCAAAGTGCCTGATCGCCAAGTCTGAAGCCGATAGCGTACTCCTCTGGGTCAAGGCCGTCAGGAAGCACCTTGTAATCCTTGCCTGATGTGGATATCTCGTAGTTTGCAACTACTGAGTCAAGGAACGCTGCGTCTACCATGTTAAGCTCCAACTGCTGGAGGGCTTCAACATTTGTTGCAAGCTCTGTTGTTGTCGCACCATTTGCTACAACGTCAGATGCAAGAAGTGTTTCCTGTGCTGTTGAGCCGTTCTGTACGGCAATGTTCTTGCCTGCAAGGTCAGCCTGTGAAGCAACGTCGCTTGAGCCGTTTACAACGAACACCATTTCATTCTTCATGTAAGGCTCGCTCATGAGCATTACTTTCTTTCTCTCATCGCTGACAGAAAGGCCGTTCCAGATACAATCTATTGTGCCTGCATTAAGGTCCTGCTCCTTTGTATCCCAGTTTACAGAGTAAGTTTCAAGCTCTACACCAAGTCTTGAGCAAACTTCCTTTGCAACGTCGATATCAAAGCCTATGATGTTGTCGTTCTCGTCTGTGTAGCCCATTGGCTTGAATGTTGGGTCAAGACCGAGCACAAGCTTGCCTGAATCAAGAACTTTCTGAAGTGAGTTATCCTCGCCTGTTGCAGCGGCTGTGCTGTTTGCACCTGCTGATGATGAAGAATCAGATGTGCTTCCGCAGCCTACAGCCAAAAGCATCATGGCAGCAACGGAAAGTGATGCGATAGTCTTAAAAATAGATCTTTTCATTATTAACTTCCTTTCGGGTATCTTCAAAATACCATTTCATACGTTTTAACACTTTAATATAATAACATATTATAACGTCACTGTCAATTATCATTATTGCCCAAACCTTTGCAGGCTGTGGGTGCTTTTTCATAGAAAATGACCGCAGATAGGCGAAATCAGCACTTACCAAGCTTTTTCGCTCTTTCCATGAACCTTGCATACTTGCCTATTACCGCTTCTCCCTGTGTGATACCTGCATTTTTCAGTATCTCCAAAGGCTTTTCGGGATAGTCTGCGGTGTATTCAAGTTCAAGCTCATAGTCTGTCAAGCCGAGATATTCGCTTTTGTCAAGGCATATCTCAACATGGTCGAAATCGGTGCAGAGCTTGCGCTGAGTATGCAAAGAGCCTGCAAGGTCAGCGGCAGGGAAATCTCTCCCCACAAGCTGTGAAAGCTCCTGTGCGGTGAGCTTTTCAGGCAGGCTGTCAAGCTGTTGTTCATACTCTTTTTTCACATGAAGCGCACCGTTTTCAGAGATAGGTGCTTTAAGCTGTAAAAAATACCTATCCCCTATTTGTCTTACCCTGATACTTGTCATGCCCGTATCCTGCTGTGGAATATAATAAAAATTGGTCTGCTCTATTATTTTGCCCCACTGAAAAAGCTTTTCAGCGGTCTTGTACTGCTCCTGTGTGAGAGAAATTTTTATCTCACGCTCTATATTTTCGCTCATGGTAGCCTCCTGAATATATTATCATTTTACTATATTATAGCAGTATCATGCCCTAAAGTCAACTGGCGTAAAAGGTTGACAAATTCCCATAAAAATAGTAGAATTTAATTAGTAATTTGATTATTTTAAGGAGAGTTTGAGATGTCAAGAATATTGACGCCACAGCAGAAGATAGAGCGGAGCATCGTTACTGATTTTCGCAGAGATATATGGAACAAGTTCGTAATGGGATATGAGCGTTACGATATGATAAAGCCGGGGGACAAGATAGCGGTGTGCATATCAGGCGGCAAGGACTCAATGCTTCTTGCTAAGTGTATGCAGCATTTGCAGAAATATCAGGGCATGGATATCGGGCTGGAGTTTATTGTAATGAACCCCGGTTACAGCGACGCAAACAGGCAGAGAATAATCGACAATGCGGCACTTATGGGCATACCCATAAAAATGTTTGAAACAAAGGTCTTTGATATTGCATACAACACAAAACGCAACCCATGCTATCTTTGTGCAAGAATGAGACGTGGCTGGCTTTACAAATTTGCGCAGGATCTTGGGTGCAACAAGATAGCTTTGGGACATCATTTTGATGATGTTATAGAAACCATACTCATGAGCATGGTATACGGAGGACAGATTCAGACTATGATGCCGAAGCTACACTCGAGGAACTACGCAGGCATGGAGCTTATCAGACCCCTGTACATGGTGAAAGAGGCGGACATTATCCGCTGGGTGGAGCAGAACGATCTGCATTTTATCCGCTGTGCCTGCCGTTTCACTGAGAGCTACGAGGGGTTAGAGAAAAAGGGTGAGGTATCAAAGCGGCAAGAAATGAAGGAGCTTATAGCAAAGTTTCGTGCCACCAATCCCAACATTGAAAACAACATTTTCAAGAGCGTTTATAACGTCAATCTGCGCACTGTGATACAATACGAATACAAGGGCAAGAAGTACAATTTTATGGACACATATGATGATTACGACCCAAGCGTTCAGGCAGATGACGTTGATGATGAAGGGATAGAGTAAAACAGAGCAAAAAAATTGAGAAAAGGGCTTGACAAAGCGGCAGAGATAGTGTATAATATATTACTGTAATTGGTTTGCTGCTATGGCTCAGTAGGTAGAGCACGTCCTTGGTAAGGACGAGGTCACCGGTTCAAGCCCGGTTAGCAGCTCCAGCAGGTGCTTGCACCTGCACCCAGATCCGCTATCATTTATGGTAGCGGATTTTTTTGTCGCCGCCCATTGGTACGATACCCTACACACAAAAAACACCGCCCGAACTCCTCGGACGGTGTTACATTTTTATCTCGTATTACAGATTTGTATACTCCATAAGGCTCTTATCCACCTCACGGGCAACATCTCTGCCCTCTCTGATAGCCCATACTACAAGTGACTGTCCTCTGCGCACGTCACCTGCCGCAAAGACGTTCTTCACGTTCGTCTGATGTGTGCCGTCGGCTGTTGCGATATTCGTTCTGCCGTCTACCTCAACGCCAAAAGCCTTTGTGAGATAGCTTTCAGATCCCAGAAAGCCTGCCGCAATAAGAACAAGCTCGGTTTCTACCTTGTATTCGCTGCCCTCAACAGGCTTCATTATCGTTCTGCCTGACTTAGGGTCTTTCTCTGGGGAGAGTTTTACAAGCACTGCGCCCTTAAGATTGCCCTTTTTGTCTTTGAGAAACTCCTTGACAGTTGTCTGATAAACTCTCGGGTCATGACCGAACACACCGATAGCTTCCTCCTGACCGTAATCTGTCTTGCAGACCATTGGCCACTGCGGCCATGGGTTGTTCTCGGCTCTCGTGTCAGGAAGCTTTGGCATCATTTCAAGCTGCAAAACGCTCTTTGCACCGTGTCTTACGCTTGTACCAACGCAGTCATTTCCCGTATCTCCGCCGCCTATTACCATGACGTTCTTGCCCTTTGCGGAAATGTGGTTTTTATCCGTAAGACCGCCATTCAGCAGCGCCTTAGTTGTGGATTTCAGAAAATCCACTGCAAAATAGATACCATTTGCATCTCTGCCCTCGGCTTTTATATCTCTAGGGTTTGAAGCACCACAACAAAGTATCACTCTGTCGAAGTCCTTGAGAAGCTCAGCCGCTGTGATATCCTTGCCAACATTAACGCCTGTGCGGAACTCGATGCCCTCTTCTTTCATTATGTTTATCTTACGCTCGATAATCTGCTTTTCAAGCTTCATGTTCGGTATGCCATACATAAGCAGACCGCCCACTCTGTCCTCACGCTCGAAAACTGTTACACTGTGACCTCTCTGATTGAGCTGATCAGCGGCAGCAAGACCTGACGGGCCTGAGCCTATAACAGCGATAGTCTTTCCCGTTCTTACCTTTGGCACTCTTGCTGAAGCATATCCGCAGGCATAGGCATTTTCAATAATGCCGTATTCGTTAGCCTTTGTGGTAACAGCGTCGCCATTAGCTCCGCAGGTGCAGGCTTTTTCGCAAAGTGCAGGACAAACTCTTGATGTGAACTCAGGAAAATTGTTCGTCATATGAAGTCTGTAATATGCCTGCTCCCAGTTGCCCTTGTATATAAGGTCGTTCCATTCAGGGATAAGATTGTTAAGCGGACAGCCTGAAAATGCGTTGCCTATCTTCATTCCTGCCTGACAGAACGGCACACCGCAGTCCATACATCTTGCTCCCTGCTTCTGCTGCTCCTCCTTTGAAAGAGGAGTGTGAAATTCATTAAAATTCTTTATACGTTCCTCAACGGAGAACGCTGCTGCGTCCTCACGCTTATAGTCCATAAAACCAGTTGGCTTTCCCATATCTCAACTATACTTGCTTTCACGGCAAGTATATCCTCCTTTCGATTTTAAAAGTACAATATCTCATGTGCGCAGGCTTACTGCTTGCCGTTGATGATCTGATAGAATGCTTCTATCTGCGCCTGATCGCTGCTCATGCCCTTTTCTTCCATTGAAGCTATAGCAGACATCATCTTCTTGTAATCGTGAGGGATTATCTTCTTGAACTTAGGCAGATATTCCTCAAAGTTATCAAGAATACGCTTGCCCTTTTCAGAGCCTGTTGCGTCAACGTGCTGCTGGATAAGGTCTTTGAGCTGAATTATATCGTACTTCTCCTTGACCTCAGAGAAAAGTACCATTTCCTTGTTGAGTCTTGTGTAAAGGTGTCTGTCCTCGTCAAGAACGTAAGCTACACCGCCCGACATACCTGCCGCAAAGTTTTTGCCCGTCTTGCCGATAACTACCACACAGCCGCCTGTCATATACTCACAGCCGTGGTCGCCAACGCCCTCGACAACTGCCACTGCGCCTGAGTTTCTTACGCAGAAACGCTCGCCTGCAACACCGTCGATGAACGCCTTACCGCTTGTTGCGCCGTAAAGTGCAACGTTACCGATAATGATATTGTCCTCGGCTTTGAAAGTGGAATCCTTCGGAGGATAAACAACGAGCTTACCGCCTGAAAGTCCCTTGCCGAAATAATCGTTAGAGTCGCCCACAAGCTCGAGGGTCAAACCATTCGGGATAAATGCGCCGAAGCTCTGTCCGCCCGAGCCGTTGCAGACTATCTTGTATGTATCGTCAGCAAGTGTGTTATAATACTTTCTTGTTATCTCTGAGCCGAAGATAGTACCGAATGAACGGTCTGTGTTCTTGACATTTACCGTGATAGACTTCTTCTCACCACTCTTAAGATTTTTCTCGAACTCCTTCATGAGTACCTTTTCATCAAGAGTGTTTTCAAGCTTGAAGTCATACTTGGATTTCTTGTTGTATTCTACCTTTTCTGAAACGTAATCAGAGTTGATGATATTAGAAAGGTCAACTTGTGCCGCAGTGCCTGTGATACCAGCCTTTGGCTTGATAAGGTCAATTCTTCCCACAAGCTCGTCAACTGTTCTTACGCCAAGCTTTGACATATATTCTCTAAGCTCGGAAGCCACGAATATCATAAAGTTCATTACATATTCAGGCTTGCCGGGGAACTTCTTTCTAAGCTCCGGGTTCTGTGTTGCAACACCAAATGGGCAAGTATCAAGATTACATACTCTCATCATTGCACAGCCGAGTGTTATCAGCGGAGCTGTTGCAAAGCCGAACTCCTCTGCGCCAAGGATCGCTGCGATAACAACATCACGGCCTGTCATGAGCTTTCCGTCTGTTTCGATAACGACCTTGTTTCTAAGACCGTTCTTGATAAGGGTCTGATGTGCTTCTGCAAGTCCAAGCTCCCATGGAAGTCCTGCATTGTAGATAGAGTTTCTCGGAGCCGCACCTGTACCACCGTCATAGCCTGAGATAAGGATAACACCTGCGCCTGCCTTTGCAACGCCTGCCGCAACTGTACCAACACCGCACTCAGAAACGAGCTTTACAGAAATTCTTGCGTTCTTGTTTGCGTTTTTCAGGTCATAGATAAGCTGAGCTAAGTCCTCGATAGAATAGATATCGTGGTGTGGTGGAGGTGAGATAAGCGACACGCCAGGTGTGGAGTGTCTTGTTTTAGCTATCCATGGATAAACCTTTTTGCCGGGGAGATGACCGCCCTCGCCAGGCTTTGCGCCCTGTGCCATTTTTATCTGTATCTCATCAGCAGATGTGAGGTATCTTGAAGTTACACCGAAACGTCCCGAAGCCACCTGCTTGATAGCTGAACATCTGTCCTCAGAAGTACCCTTTGTGAGAAGTCTGTCAAGGCTCTCACCACCCTCGCCTGAGTTTGACTTGCCGTGAAGTCTGTTCATTGCGATAGCAAGTGCTTCATGAGCTTCCTGCGAGATAGAGCCGTAGGACATAGCGCCCGTCTTAAATCTTCTTACAATAGAGTCAACGCTCTCAACTTCCTCCAGCGGAACAGGATTTTCAGCAAAGTTGAAATCCATAAGACCTCTGATGTTCACAGGGTCCATTTCCTCAGAGATAAGCTTTGAATACTTCTTGTATGTTTCATAGTCGCCGGTCCTTGCAGCCTGCTGGAGCAGATAGATAGACTGAGGATTGTAGAGATGCTCCTCCTTGCCGCTTCTGAACTTGTGGCTTCCTCTTGATTCAAGCTCTGTGTCTGTGCCAAGTCCAAGAGGGTCAAAGGCTGATGTATGAAGTCTGTCAACGTTTTTCTCGATGTCAGATATTGTGATACCGCCTATTCTGCTGACTGTACCTGTGAAATACTTGTTTATAACATCCTGACCGATACCGATAGCCTCGAATATCTGTGAGCCTTGATATGACTGTATAGTAGAGATACCCATTTTTGAAGCTATCTTTACGATACCATGGAGAACAGCCGCATTATAATCGTCAACAGCGGCATAGTAATCCTTGTCGAGAAGGTCGTCAGCAATAAGCTCGTGGATAGTTTCCTGAGCAAGATAAGGGTTGATAGCGGAAGCACCATAGCCAAGCAGTGTTGCAAAGTGATGGACTTCTCTAGGCTCGCCGCTTTCAAGGATAATAGCAAGAGATGTTCTCTTCTTTGTAACAACAAGGTGCTGATGAAGCGCTGATACTGCAAGCAGTGACGGGATAGCAAGGTGGTTCTCGTCAACTCCCCTGTCTGAAAGGATAAGGATATTTGCGCCCTCGCTGAACGCCTTGTCTGCTTCTATATAAAGTCTGTTTATAGCCTTTTCAAGTCTTGTGTTCTTATAATAAAGTATAGGGATAACAGCTACCTTAAAGCCGGGAATGTGCATATTCTTTATTTTAAGGATATCTGTTGAGGTAAGGATAGGGTCGTGTATCTTCATTACCTTGCAGTTTTCAGGCTTTTCTTCAAGAATGTTGCCGTCCTCACCAATATAGACAGTTGTGGAGGTAACTATTTCCTCTCTGATAGCGTCTATAGGCGGATTTGTTACCTGTGCAAAGAGCTGTTTGAAGTAGTTGAACAGTGGCTGAGGCTCTTTTGAAAGCACCGCAAGCGGGCTGTCTGTACCCATAGCGGCAATAGACTCAGAGCCGTTCTTTGCCATTGGCAGGATAGATGTCATAACGTCCTCATAGGTATAGCCAAAAGCTTTCTGAAGTCTTTGTCTTTCCTCGTAGCCGTGTTCCTCTACCTTTATGTTTGGTATCTTAAGGTCTTTAAGTCTGACAAGGTTGCTGTCAAGCCACTCGCCGTAAGGCTGCTTTGAAGCATAGTATTCCTTAAGCTCGTCATCGTCGATAACTCTGCCCTGAACAGTATCAACAAGAAGCATTTTGCCCGGGCGAAGTCTTTCCTTTTCAACGATATTGTCTGACGGGATAGGAAGTGCGCCAACCTCAGATGAAAGGATAAGATTGCCGTCCTTTGTGATATAATATCTTGACGGACGCAGACCGTTTCTGTCAAGCACTGCACCCATGATATCTCCGTCAGAGAAAAGGATAGAAGCAGGTCCGTCCCATGGCTCCATCATAGTTGCGTAATACTGATAGAAGTCTTTCTTAGCCTGACTCATCGTGCCGTTGTTATCCCATGGCTCAGGGATCGTTATCATGACAGCCAGTGGCAGATCCATTCCACTCATGACCAAAAATTCAAGTGTGTTGTCGAGCATTGCAGAGTCAGAGCCTTCTGTGTTTACAACAGGTGTGACCTTATCAAGGTCGCCCTTCAAATGCTCAGACTTCATCGTTTCCTCACGGGCGAGCATTTTATCAGCATTGCCTCTGATAGTGTTTATCTCACCGTTGTGAACGATCATTCTGTTAGGATGAGCCCTCTGCCAGCTTGGGTTTGTGTTGGTAGAAAATCTTGAATGTACCATAGCGATAGCAGACTCGTAGTCCTTATCCTGAAGGTCAGGGAAGAACTTTCTGAGATCCTGCACCAAGAACATTCCTTTATATACTATAGTTCTGCTTGAAAGTGATACAACATAGGTGTCCTCGTTTGACTGCTCGAACACACGTCTTGCAACATATAGCTTGCGGTCAAAGTCAAGACCCTTTTTAACGCCCTTTGGACGCTTGATGAAGCACTGCATTATGGCAGGCATACACTGGGCAGCTCTCTTGCCAAGCACCTCAGGCTTTGCAGGAACGACTCTCCAGCCAAGGATCTCCAGACCCTCTTTTTCAGCGATTATCTCAAACATCTTCTTTGCCTGATTTCTCGCAAGCTCGTTCTGTGGGAAGAAGAACATACCAACGGCATAATCTCTCTCCTCGCCAAGCGTGATCCCAAGCTCAGCGGCGGCGATCTTCTTGAAGAATTTATGTGAGATCTGAAGCAGGATACCTACTCCGTCACCTGTTTTGCCCTCTGCGTCCTTACCAGCACGATGCTCAAGCGTTTCAACGATAGTCAGCGCATTTGCAACAGTATCGTGGCTCTTTTTGCCCTTAATGTTCACAACAGCACCTATTCCGCAGTTATCATGCTCGAATTTCGGTGAATACAGGCTTTTTACATTAGTCATATCCTCCATGCGTTCCATTTTTATCACCCTTTCCTGCCAAACTGTAAAAAAATTATAGCTTATCGTTCAGCAACGTATGTTATTTCACGGCTCATAGCCGATTTTTAGCTGTTTTTAACAAAAAACTTGCAGGAAGAAATTAAAATCCTGCAATCCTGCATAAGTGCAAACAAACTCAAAGTGTGGTTTTTCGCACAAATGCAAGGAAATAGCCTTTTGCCGTCTTTTTTGACGGCTTAATCATTATAACACACATTACAGCAAAATGCAAGAGCGAATGATAAAACTTGCATAAAATCATTATTAATTTTTAGTTAATCAGTATACATATATAACTTATGATTTCATATCGTTTTCCTAGGTAAACCTTGCAAACTAACGTAACAACGCTCTTTTCAGCTTATTTACAGCCATTTTCAGCGGAGAATCGTACTCTTTGTAAAAATGCTGATAATCCTTAGAATTGTTCCAGTCACCGCCCCATTTCCAGCCGTGGCGCCTGAAAATGCAATAGCAAAGGTCTGTTCTGTCAATCTTGTGATCAAAAGCCTTGTCACGGTCCGCATACTCTGCAGCATTGGCAGGCATGACCTTATTCCCCACTATATAAGGATTGATAAGAGGGTTTATGTCTATCGCCCTGCCGTAGCTGTGAGCCGAAATAGTGTTGGTACCAGCCACCACCCTATAGTTGAAGGCAGAGGAATTGTTATCCGCCATTGACCTTTCATCATCAGCGTCATACTCGTCAACGAGCCTGATTTTTTCTATCTCATAACCGCCCTCGAAAAGCTCATAGAAGATATCCAGAACCTCCTGCGCAAGCTTTCTCGCCACGATAAGCTCCCCCGACTGCACCTTATGCTCAAAGTCATAATATCTCACACGCAGATAGGCAAGGTCGCCCAGCTTCACATAGGGATTTTCCTTATAGGAAACGCCTTTGATACGCTCTATCACCTCATTTGGAAGCTCCTCAGCCGTAAAGCCCTCTCTGTATAATATCTTTTCCATAAAAAACACTCCTTACAAAAAGCGGTCAAGGCATGATACCTTGACCGTCCTTATTATTTATCCGCAGACTTGTAGTACATAACAACAGGCGTACCGTAAGGCACGTTGTCATAAACATATTTGGCGTCGTCATAGCTCATATTTATACAGCCATGAGAGCCGTTATATTTGTATATCTCACCGCCGAAATATCCGCCTCGCCACGTTGAATCGTGAAGACCTATTCCGCAAAGAGAAACGTTGTTCCAGAAGTTGCACTTTGTATCCCACTCGTCGCCGTCGGCATTTGTGTCTTTCATACGCTTGTTGGTCTCCTTTGACCACAGCTTATAAACACCGGGGAGAGTTGTTCTCGCCTTAGATGTGGTCTGACCTGAAACTATATAGGTATCGAGCTTTTTCTTGCCCTTTTCATAATACCACAAGTGCTGGTCGGTAAGGTCTATCTCAATATAAGTGTCGCCTATATCATCATCCTTGCTTCTCGCAGACTCAACGCCTGTAAAGTCATAATAACCGGTACTGTAATAGATAGGGTCTACCTTGTCAACGCTCTCGCCCTTTTCAAGCATATCCACAAGATCGTCACAAGTCTTTTCCTGATCTATCCACCAGCCGTATTTAGCATCAGAGCTTGTCGGCACGATTATGTCGCCCTGCAAAGTTGCGTGGAATTTTCTCTTAGTATTATATGTATCATACTTCTTTGCGAGCTTTTCCACATACTCCATGGCTTTCTTTCTGTCCACAGTGTAGCTTCCGTCATCTTTGAGCTTTATAATCTTCATAAGCTCCTCGCCCGTGAGAGTTTCTGTGGTGTAGTCAAAATCGTATGTGACAGAAAGCTGGAAAACGTCATTTCGTTTCTTGCAATCGTCCTCAAGGTCTGCGCTCTTCACCTTTGGAAGAGAATAACAACCTGTGTCCTTGTCAAGCTCAACGCTAAGCTCACCTGCCGCCACGCTTTGCGTAACATAAGCTTCAAGCTTTTTCATATCGGTTATCTTGTTTCCCTGCACCTCAGAGGTGATAACATAAGCCGTCTTATCCTCGTTAAGGCCAAGCTTTGCATCGGCAGTTTCAACATCGCCCCAGTTTGCTTTCTCCACAAGCTTCTGAAGCTTCTCAACATCAAATGTGATGTCCTCATTAAAGCTATAGGTGGAATTTTGTATAAATCCAGAGAACCATGTTTTTCTGTTCACGCTGTCATAGATCTTCTGAAGCTCGTCCTTGCCGCTTAGTCTGTAATCAAAATCAGCCGTCTTGAAAACAACAGACGTGCCGTCGATAGTTTTGACCGTAAGCTCATAAGGCATATCATTCACCCCGAGCAGGTCGCAAGCCTGTTCAAATGTCCTTCCGCCCACGTCAACGCCATTCACTGTTGTGCCGCTCAGAAATCTGTTGCTATAGTAAGCTCTTCCAATGAAATATCCTCCGCCCACAACTATCACGATAGCCGCTGCCGCAGTGCCGCAGATAATGCCGATATTGTTGCGTTTTTTCTTTCTTTTCTTATTCTTTGACGAACCTTTGGCAGAGCTGTTTTTCTTCACAGTTGCCGCAGTCTTTTTCTTTATTTTTGTGGAATTTTCCGTCATCAATTATCCTCCTGTACAAAATGACGTTCGGCATTTGCCGACAATGTATCAAGAATAATTATATCATGCTTTTTTCCTTTTGTCTATAGGATAGACTGAAAAATTTGTCACAAAAAGAGTGTCGGATATTCTTATTTAATGTACAAATAAACGTACTGCAAAAAAATACACGCAAACACAGTAAAAAAATATCGGGCAGATAACTCCACCCGATACAATATCAGTCTTTTATATACTTGTCCTTGACCTCGCTGTAGGTCTTGCAGAAGCGGTCATGGGAGATATACGCTCCCCAGCTCATGTTATCGTCCACCTGAGGATCCATAACATATACCTGACCGTTTATCGTTACCTCCACCCACATATGATAGCCGTAACCGCCTGCCGCCATAGCGGTCTTTCCGTCAACGGTCTTTGCGTCAAAGCCTATGTAGTTGAGCATTGCGGCGTAAACATAAGAATACTCTGTGCAAGTGCCGTAACCGTCCTCAAGAACAGCCTTGACAGGATTTGCCCAGCCGCCGTAATCATAGACCGTGTTCTTTATAATATAATCGTAGCAAGCCACAGCCTTTTCGTAGTTTGTCATATCATCTGATATTATCTTATCGAGATATTTCAGAAGTATCTTTTCTTCCTTTGCGCTGAGCGTCGCCTTTGGATCAAGCACTGCAGAATTAAGTCGCTGTGCAGGGGTCTTGCCGTTGTCGACAACAGGCGCAGTGGTTGTAGTTGTAACAGGCTTTTTAGTTGTTGTCACCTTAGCGGTGGTGGTCTTTTTCTTGGTAGTAGTCACCGCAGGCGTTGTGGTCGTAACAGGGGCAGTTGTTGTCTTTGCAGTGGTAGTAGTTTTTGCAGTAGTAGTTTTCACTGTTGTAGTCTTTTTTGTAGCCTTTGAGGCAACAGTATCGCTATCAGTAGTGCTGACAGGGGCGGAAGTAACAGCAGAAACCTTTGTTTCAGACTTTGAAGCCTGCTGAGTTTTCTTTGTCACAAGGCTTACTGATATGCTAAGCTTTGTGTCAGCGGAAGTCACGCTCTGCACTGCGGTAACTGACGCTGGCTTCTGTGATATTACAGAGGTCGTTACGCTCTCTGTTTTCAAAGCTGTTTCAGAAGCTGACTTTGTTGACTTTGTTGTTTCGCTTTTTGCAGTTTTTACAGCCTTTACAGCCTCAGTCTGAGAATTTTTCGCAGATTTCTTGACGGCTGATGTTGTAAGAACAGTTGTGTTATCCCCGATCTGCTCAGATGTTTCCTTGTCAGAAACAACAGAAATGACCTTTGCATTTTCAGGCGGCATGACCGCACATGGCTGGATAACATTTTTATCAAGTGTCGCAAAAGTCACAGCAGATACTGTCACAACTCCGCAGGCAGAAAGCACAGCCACACAGCGGGATATACCCGACTTCAAATAACCCAATTCAGAACGCTCCTTTCAAATGTGATAAACTACACCATATTATAATGAATAAGGTTACAAAAGTCAAGGGGCATTGTAATCAAATTGTAATTTTCAAGCCGTTTTTTCGCTCGTTTATGAAGTTTATATGAACGTTAAGTTACAACCATTGTACATTTTATATCCCAGAAACGACAATAAGGGTTCTATTTTTATCACTTTTAACAAATTTCGCAAAACTTTTATTAATAATACCGAAAAACGGACACCTGCGTTACAAAAGCCCATATTTTCCACGATATTTTACATATCTATCCACAAAATCGCCCACGCAAAAAAAGAACGCTGACACAAGCCAGCGTTCCCTTTTTGAAGTATATGAAGTATATATGGAGAAAAAAGTATATGTGTAAATTCTTTTGTCTTTCTCTTATTGTATTTATATTATACTCCGCCAATGTGACAGTTTTATGATAACGTGCTGAAAACTAATACACAAAAAATAAGTGCAAAAAAACGCCTGCCATATGACAGACGTTTTCTCTTAGTTTAAGTAAATTACTCAGCCTGAGGTGCTCCTACAGGGCAAGTACCTGCACAAGAACCGCAGTCGATGCACTCGTCAGCGTTAATAACACACTTACCATCAGCCTCGGAGATAGCTCCTACTGGACATGCGTCCATGCAAGCGCCGCAGCCGATGCACTCATCACTAATCTTATAAGCCATTTTCACAGACCTCCTTGCATAAATTCTACAAGTATCATATCAAATACTATACTTATATAATAACACATTTTCTGAAAAAATCAAGAGGTTTTCGGCATTTCATAAAAATTTCACATAGATTTTAAGTGATTTTTCAGTTAGTATTTACTAATCAGCTAGATGCTTGCCAATTCCTGCTGTGAGATAAGTGCAAATCCTGCTTCATTCAAAGCATCCTGAGCGGCTGTAACGTTCTCTACTCTAAGGATAAGATAAGCCGTGTTTTCCTTAGTGTTTATGAATGCAGAATACATATACTCAACGCTGATGTTATCATTGTAGAGAGCTTTCATTGCTTCTGAAAGTCCGCCTGGGCGGTCATTTATCTCCACTGCAAGAACCTGAGTGGTGGTAACGGAAAAGCCCTCTGTTTTCAAGGCTGAAACTGCTTTTTCAAAATCGTTAACGATAAGTCTGAGAATACCGAAATCCTTTGTGTCAGCAAGGGACATTGCACGGATATTCACATCATTATCCCCAAGTATTTTTGTAACGGCAGACAATCTGCCAGGTCTGTTTTCAATAAAAACCGAAAGCTGTTTTACTGTCATAAAATTACCCCCTGTCTTTTAGACAAGCTTTCTCTTGTCGATAACTCTTACTGCCTTGCCCTCAGAACGTGGAATGCTCTTTGGCTCAACAAGTCTTATCTTCGCCTTGATGCCAAGGATATTATGGATATCGCTGGATATCTTCTTTTCAAGATCCTCGATAGACTTGACAGTATCAGAAAACATATCGTCATTAAGCTCGACTCTTATCTCGAAAGTATCAGAATTGTTCACCCTGTCAACGACTATCTGATAGTTAGGGCTTGCCTTTGATATCTTAAGAAGCACTGACTCTATCTGCGATGGGAACACGTTTACGCCCTTAATGATGAGCATATCGTCGCTTCTGCCCATTGGCTTGCACATTTTGACGAGAGTTCTGCCACATGAGCATTTCTCTCTTGTAAGAATACAAATATCTCTTGTTCTGTATCTCAGCAGAGGGAAAGCTTCCTTTGTGATACTTGTGAATACAAGCTCGCCCTTTGAGCCTTCAGGAAGCACCTCTCCTGTGTCAGGGTCGATTATCTCTGCGATAAAGTTGTCCTCATTGATGTGCATACCAGACTGTGCTTCGCACTCGAAAGCTACGCCTGGACCGCTTGTTTCTGTCAGACCATAGATATCGTAAGCCTTGATACCAAGAAGCTTCTCTATCTCATGACGCATTTCCTCCGTCCAAGGCTCAGCACCGAAGATACCAGCTTTGAGCGTAAGCTCCTCCGGCTTTATGCCCATTTCCTTTACAGTTTCACCTATATAAGCGGCATATGACGGAGTACAGCAAAGGATAGTAGAACCTAGATCCTGCATGAACTGTATCTGTCTTTCTGTGTTTCCTGATGACATCGGCAGAGTAAGACAGCCCACCTTATGAGAGCCGCCGTTAAGACCTGCTCCCCCTGTAAAAAGTCCATAGCCATATGCAACGTGGCAAACGTCGTCTTTTGATCCGCCTGCGGCAACTATAGCTCTTGCACAGCAATTTTCCCAAAGGTCGATATCATGCTGAGTGTAGAAAGCCACAACTCTCTTGCCTGTGGTTCCGCTTGTAGAATGTATTCTCACGCACTCTGAAAGCGGCTTTGCAAGCAGACCGTAAGGATAAGCCTCACGCAGATCAGCCTTTGAAAGGAACGGCAGCTTGTGCAGGTCCTCAATGCCGTGGATATCATCAGGCGTTACACCCTTTTCTTCCATAAGCTTCTTGTAGTATGGCACATTGTCCCAGACGTGCTTGACCTGCTTGACAAGTCTTTCACTCTGGAGCTTTTTCATGTCCTCGTGCGCCATGCACTCGATCTCTTCGTTCCAATATTTTCCCATTGGAACACACCTCCTGTTAAAATGGTTTCGGTCATATTACTCGGGTATCAACTTTGCACAAGTATCATACGCCGTACATTTCTTCAAGCATCTTAATGCCTGTTTTCGTTTTGAACACCTTGTCACGGAAGCTTTTTATGCTCTCTTTGGAAAGGCTGTCCTCGAAAGCGTTCACAAGGAAATCTGCTTCCAAGAGTATCTGCCAGTCAAGCCCCTGGACGCCCTCATAGGTGTGATGATGTGCGATAAGAAAGCACACCCTGTCTATGATATCCTCGTCAAAGTCAAGCTCTGTGAGCATTTTCCGTGCAGGCTCAGGACCTAACTGTTCCTGAAGCTTTCCGCCGCAGTGACCCTTGCCGTATCTCTCCTCCGCAGGCTTTATGCCTATATCATGCACCACCGACGCAACGTCAAGACAGTACATAGTGCGGATATCAAGCCCCTCTGTCCTGCCGATAACACGGGCAAAGGTATGCACCTTTATAAAGTGCTGTATACGCTTAGGGTCGCCGCCGAAAAACTCGGTCATTTTTATGATAAGACCGCTTATCTCGTCCATTATTTTACCTCTCTGCCGAGAGCGAACGCCTTTTTATTCAATTCAAGGAACTTTGCAGGAACACAGTTTTCAAGAGCCTTCTGCCAAACGTCCTCGTCAAAAGCCATTTTAGTTGACACAACGCCCATGAGAACAACGTTTGAAGCCTTTGCAGTACCAGCCTGCTCCGCAAGTGCCAGTGCGTCAACAGCGATAACGTCAACGCCCTCTGCTTTAAGCTTGCCTATGATATCCTCAGGATAAACAGCCGCACCTGTGATAACAGGCATTGGGTCTATCTGCTGAGTTGAAGTGATGATATGTCCGCCCTTTTTGAGATATGAAACATATCTTGCTGCCTCAAGCTGTTCAAAGCTGATGATGATATCTGCCTCGCCTTTTTCAACTACAGGCGAGCATACCTCGCTGCCGTACTTAACGTATGTAACAACAGAGCCGCCACGCTGGCTCATACCGTGTACCTCGCTGACCTTTACATCAAAGCCCTGTGAGAGAAGCACGTTTCCTATTATTCTTGACGCAAGCAGAGAGCCCTGTCCGCCTACGCCCACTATCATAATTGATCTTGTTTTCATTATTTACACCTCGAAATATATGTTATCATTAGTCGCATATCGCACCCAGCTTACACATTTCCTTGCATATACCGCAGCCTACGCACTGTGTATGGTCGATAACGCACTTGCCGTCATGGATAGATATAGCAGGACAGCCTATCTTCAAGCACTGCTTACAGCCAACGCACTTATCCTTGTTTACCTTGAGCGGTGGATTGTGCTTTACATATTTAAGAAGTGCGCATGGACGTCTTGAAATAATAACGCTTGGCTCTTCCTTGGCAAGCTCTTCCTTGATAACAGCTTCTGTTTCAGCCATATGATATGGGTCAACGACTCTTACGCTCTTGATACCAAGTGAATGGCAGAGCATTTCAAGGTCAACGGCATAAGCAGGGTCGCCCTTAAGGTTTTTACCGGTTGTAGGGTTCTGCTGATGACCTGTCATACCTGTGATAGAGTTATCGAGAATGATAACAGTTGAATTTGTGGCGTTATATGCAACGTTCACAAGACCTGTCATACCGCTGTGCATGAATGTAGAGTCACCGATAACGGCAACAGACTTCTTCTCAGCCTCTGCGCCTCTCGCCTTGTTAAATCCGTGAAGTCCGCTGATAGAAGCACCCATGCAGATAGTTGAATCCATAGCACAAAGCGGTGCTGTTGCGCCGAGAGTATAACAGCCGATATCGCCTGATACCATAACGCCCAGCTTATGCAGGCAATAGAACAGACCTCTGTGAGGACATCCCGGACACATAACAGGAGGTCTTACAGGCACGTTATCCTCAAATGTGATATACTCAGGCTTCTCGCCAAGTATCTTTTCGGCAACGATAGTCTGTGATATCTCGCCCATAAGGCTGAAAAGCTCCTTGCCGATAACGTTCACACCGTTCTTTTTGCAGTGTGTTTCGATAACATCGTCAAGCTCCTCGATTACATAGACCTTTTCGCACTTTGCGGCAAAGTCTTTTATTATCTGAATTGGCATTGGGTTTACGATACCGAGTTTGAGATATGAAGCCTTGTCGCCCAGAGCTTCCTTTGCATACTGATATGAGATACCGCTTGTGATAACGCCTATCTTTGTATCGTTCATCTCTACCTTGTTGAGAGGTGAAGTTTCGGCATAATCAGCGATAGCTTTCATTCTTGCTTCAACAACAGGGTGACGGCGGATAGCGTTACCAGGCATCATAACATATTTCTGGATATTCTTTTCATATGGGATATTCTCCCTTTCCTCTCTCTCGCAAAGTTCAACGGCTGACTGAGAGTGAGAAACTCTGGTGGACAGTCTTACGATAACAGGAACATCGAACTTTTCAGAAAGCTCGAAAGCAGCCTTAGCAAACTCCTTGCACTCCCCTGAATCGGAAGGCTCTATCATCATTGTCTTAGAAGCGATTGCATGGTGACGTGAATCCTGCTCGTTCTGTGACGAGTGCATACCAGGGTCATCGGCAACAGCTATTACCATACCTGCCGTTACGCCTGTGTAGCCTGCTGTGTAAAGAGGGTCAGCGGCAACGTTAAGACCAACGTGCTTCATTCCGCAGAAGCTTCTTGCACCACCTATAGAAGCGCCAAGAGCCACTTCCATTGCCACCTTTTCATTTGGCGCCCACTCAGCATATACCTCGTCATATTTTGCAACAGCTTCTGTTATCTCAGTTGACGGAGTACCAGGGTAAGATGATACCACCTTACAGCCTGCCTCATACAGACCTCTTGCAAACGCCTCGTTTCCAAGCATTAGTTTTTTCATACAATAAATCTTTCCTTTCACTGCACCGACCATTTTTTCGTGGTCGGTAGAAATAAACAATAATTAAAATAGATACAAGTAATTATACCACAAATTTCACCAAAATGCAACAACTTTTTTGATTTAAAGCACCAATAGAGTGTTATAAAAAGTTTGCTTACGGCAATTTTGTCAGTTTGCATAAAATATCAAGGGAGCTTCTGTGCAAAAATTTATGCCAGCTTACACGTTTTGAGCAACAAAAAATAAATCGCCGCCAGGCGATACCATAATTCCTCATTCCTCACTCCTCATTCCTCATTCTTCATTCTTAACACTCCTCATTTCTCATTCTCACCTCCTCACTTGTTTAAAAAATTGTACTTGAAAAAAGAGCATAAATGTTGTATAATAACAAAGTATACTTAAATTTACGTTCGGAGGATATACATGATGAAAAAATATACACTTGACGAGGTCTACACAGCCGATATGACGGCGTTTCAGAGAGAAAGATATAACAGAGTTGCAGATGAGTTTGAAAAACTTTTCGGTGAAAAGCCAACTGCTTTCTTCTCAGCTCCAGGCAGAACTGAGGTAGGCGGCAACCACACCGACCACAACTTCGGCTGTGTCCTTGCGGCAGGCGTTTCACTCGACGTTATTGCCGCTGTCGCTCCTGACACCGAAGAGAACGTTATTACCATACAGTCTGAGGGCTTCCCAATGGACACTGTAAACGTTGATGACGACACTATCTACGAGGAGCAGAAAAACACATCTGCGGCACTTATAAGAGGTATGTCCGCAGGCTTTAAGAAGAATGGTCACAATGTCGGGGGCTTCAAGGCTTATGCAACTTCAAACGTGCTCAAAGGCTCCGGACTTTCTTCATCTGCGGCTTATGAAGTGCTTATCGGCACTATCCTCAATGGTCTTTTCAACGAGGGCGAGGTATCTGCTGTGGAAATAGCTCAGATAGCTCAGTTTGCGGAAAATGTATATTTTGGCAAGCCCTCAGGTCTTATGGACCAAATGGCTTCATCAGTAGGCGGATTTATCACTATCGACTTTGCTGACGAAAAGCACCCTGTTATCGACTCTGTAAAGTTCGATTTCACAAAAAGCGGTCACGCACTGTGTATCGTTGACACAAAGGGCAACCATGCCGACCTCACCCCTGAGTATGCGGCTATCCCAGCGGAAATGAAGTCTGTTGCGGCTTTCTTTGGCAAAAAGGTGCTGAGAGAGATAACAAAGGAACAGCTTCTTAAAAACATCTGTGCTGTTAGAGAAAAGTGCAGTGACAGAGCTGTGCTTAGAGCACTCCACTTCTTTGACGATAACGAGAGAGTTGGCAAGGAAGCTTCCGCACTTTCAGAGGGCGACTTTGACGCTTTCCTGAGCCTTATCAATGAATCAGGAGATTCATCATTCAAATATCTTCAGAACATCTATGCTTCTTCTGCTCCAAACGAGCAGGGTCTTTCACTGGCTTTGTATCTTGCAAAGCAGGCTCTTGGCGGTGAGGGTGCTTGCAGAGTTCACGGCGGTGGCTTTGCAGGAACTATCCAAGCGTTCGTACCTGAAAAGAAGCTTGAAGCTTTCAAGGCTGAAATGGAGAGAGTATTCGGTGAAGGCTCATGCTATGTGCTGTCCATAAGACCTGTTGGCGGCGTGCAGATCGACCTTTAATATAGGAGTTGTCATGAAAAATCCATTTGCAGGCTTGAAGAAAAAGCAGGTGAAGTTGCAGTTTTCCACCTGCGGAGAGATAATGATAGACGGACTTCCCTTTGCTTTCGGAGTGGAGAGTGCAGGGAAAGCGTCAGACAAAGGGCTTTGCGTTTCGATATCCGGTGAAGCTGTCAATGACGGACGTGTTACCTTTTCAAACCTTGAATACTACGAAAACCATGGCGGAAAGATAACCCTTGTGAAGCATGGCTTTTCACTTGTCACCAAAAAGGACGGCAAGAAAATTTATCAGGCAAAGTTTACCAAAATACCTATCACCGAAAAGGACACCTCAGTGCTTTTCAGAAAGCTCACCGAAGAAGAGGTCGTTCAACGGCTCAACTGCGAGATAGCTTTTAAAGTGACGCCTCATTTCAGCGGTGAAGACACCCCGGAGGTCATGCTGACAGTTTATCCTTATGAAAATATGCTCACAGGGTCGGCTGTGCAGTGGCTAAAGGTCACGTCTGACAAGGACTATTTTCTGCACAAATATTCTAATAAATAACAGGAGAGTTTATCCCATATGAGAATGAGAAGAAAGAAAAATCTTGAGGCACGTCTTGAAGCCTGCGGAGATTATATTTTATATCTTGACCGTGACGAGAAGAATTTTCAGGACAAGTCAAACAAACAGCTTATTGACTTTGAGAAGATCTTCGGAAACAGCAATCCCCTTGTGCTGGAGATAGGCTGTGGAAAGGGTCAGTTTGCAAGAGAGATAGCAAAGAGAAATCCTGACAAGAATTTCCTTGCAGTAGAAAAAAGCAGTAACGTTATAGTTGACGCCGCACAAATGGCTATAGACGAGGGCATACCGAACCTGAGATTTGCAAGGGGCGAGGCTGAATATCTGGATTGCTTTATCCCTGAAAAGTCAGTGGAGTGTATCTACCTTAACTTTAGCTGTCCGTATCCTAAAAATACATATGCACGTCATAGGCTCACATACCGAGCTTTTCTTGAAATATACAGACGTATTCTTGTGGACAAAGGCGAGATATACCAAAAGACCGACAATATGCACTTCTTTGAGTTCTCCTTGGAGGAGTTCTCTGCGGCAAATTACGGACTTAAAAACATTTCTCTCGACCTTCACAACAGCGGCTTCGAGGGCAATATCGTAACGGAATATGAGAAGAAATTCTCAGACATGGGTATGCCTATCTACAGATTGGAGGCGTTCGTAAAATAATGAGCGAGCATATAAATCCAATTGTCAGCGAGGAAGATATGGGTTCTGACGGCAAGCTTCGCAAATGGTCAACAGCCAGAAAAGTCAAGTGGATAATTTGGATAGTCGTTATTCTTGCAGTAGCACTCGGCTTCTGGCATCAGCACTATATGCGCTCCGACAGCCAGATAAAAGCCGTTTTCGATGACAATAAGGCTAACTTTCAGACCACTGCGGAGTTTATGATAGAAAGCATTTCATGCGAAAAGCCGACACTACCAAAGGGCAAATGCTCCATTAAATCGCTCACTGAAAACAATGCCTGCAAGTCTGTGAAGAAAGAGCTTGAGGAGCTGGAGCGCAGGAACGTTACATACATCGACAGCGACGGCTTGACAGTGAGATTTTATACCATTTATGACCATTACTATATTTACCGCTCACCCATAAGCTCATCAGGGGGCGAGGATAACCTCGGTGACGGGTGGTCTTATGTAAAAACAAGCAAAAGCTGATTTTTTATGGACGAAAAATTTTTTTCGTCCATTTTTTTATGCAATCAAACGGTCTTTACATTCGTGTTATAGATGAAAGGCTTTTCAAAACAACAAAGGAGGTGACAGCTTTGACAAGAGATATTGACTACATAGTTGACAAATTTTCAGACGATATCTACCGAGCGGCACTGGCAGTCACAGGCAGCGTTCACGAGGCAGAGGATATAGTCAGCGAGGTCATAATAAAATATTTCACAAGGCAGGGTGAGCTTTTCTTCAATGATGACGAGCATCTTAAAGCGTGGCTGCTGAGAACGGCGATAAATCTATCCAAAGACCTGCTAAGGTCGGCAGGCAGACGTCTGCGTGCAGAAAATGAGGTAAGTGCAAGCAGCGATTTTTCATCACCTGATATGCAGATAGATGTGCAAAACGCTATAAACAGGCTGGATAAAAAATACAGGATAGTGCTTTATCTTTTTTATTATCAAGGCTGCAAGACCGATGAGATAGCCGACATTTTGGGAACAAGCAAGGGCACGGTCACATCAAGGCTGAAAAGAGCAAGAGAAAAACTAAAGCTTTCACTTTCAGACTACGAAAAGGAGATGAGCGTATGAACGAAAGAGATATAAAGAATTATTTTGCAAACGCAAGCCTATCGGAACAAAAGAAAGATCAGCTCAAAGAAACGCTCAAAAAGCGTTTTCCACAACAAAACGGAGATATAAATACGGATACTTTCACACCACAAACCGAGCCGACACAGCCTGCCATAGTCGCAAGACACAAGGGTGCAAAGGTAGTTGCGGCAGCGGCGGCAGTGGCGCTTGTAATGTCAGGCGGAATTTACATGACAAGAAATATCCATGACTACGAGCCGAACGCAGGCACAGCTCCACCTGCAAACAGCAGCGTATCCGGCGATACAGGTACACTGCAGTTGTGTTCAGCAGACTTTATAAAGCTTGCAGACACAGTGCTTGAAAGCGCAAATTCTACGGTAGGAAATCTCGACATAATACAAAACAGCCCTGCATACTGCGATATAGTCTACAGCGGCAACTATGACGAAAATATCGAGGGCAAGGAACACAGCACAAGGTATTACGTTGACCTGCTGGAGAAAACCGACAGCGGACTTCCAAGCGTGGATTTTTTGACAGATGATAACAGCTATGAGACAAATTCTTTGATAATCGATATCCTGTCGGAGATAAAAACCCTTGATGAGGACGCTTTTAACAAGGCGGTGAATTGCAGAATAGAAGCCCATATTGAGAATAACAACTGCAAGATAACCATTTCAGACAGCGATAACAGCGTTTCTCTCAAATACGGAAGCGGCGAAAGCTTCACTGAAAATGCCAAAATTATAGCTCAAACCCTCAAAAATGACCTGCTGGATATCTATGACGAAAGCTCTATGAAAAACCCAGACAATGCCATTTTTAGCTACTCCCCTGCTGACTATAATTATTACAACGATATCATGAACAGCAACAATACAACAGAATATGTAAAGTCAGACTATGCGCAAAATGGATATATCACAAACGAAAGTCTGAACCTCCTGACCCTGAATATCGTCAACGATTCGGACATACAGTTCAATATGGCGACAGATTATTTCACTGTGGATATGTTCACAAACAGATTTACTCTGTATAGCTACGCCAATGACGGAAGCTGGGCGGTGTATGATTCCGCTCCGTTTTCAAGCACCAGCACTGTGGAAGCTGACCCGTCAGCCACGGCGCAGTATATTTTTGAAAAGGCGCAGGCGCTGGTAACAAAGTATAACACCAGCGGCAAGAAGCTTCACTTTGATACTGTAAACTCACTTGACCTTTCGAAGGAGCTTGCGCTGTCTAATGTGCCCGATATTGATAGTTCAGATAACGTCACGGCGCAGCTTTTTGCATATGAGCTTTGGCTCGATATGCTGTCACACGATAGAGAATACGGCGATCTTGACCTGTCGACCATTGATTTTTCGGTATACTTTGAAAAGGATAAGGACGGCAGCGCTTATGATGTGAAGCAGGTCGATGTCACGATCGAGGGAGATACGGTCTATTCATATACCACCGATGAGCACGACAGCGTTGAAACTTATGATGCAAAGGACAGCGCATTATCTTGACAAAACAACGGATGACCATAGGAGTCCCCTGCATTTAATATGTAGGGGACGGCGTCCTCGACGTCCCATTGCTCGACAAGTGCAGTAACGTTATCGGGCGACTAACGTACAGCTATTAACAAACATAGAGTAGCGATGTTGAAAAAGCGAATTAAAAAGAAAAAAGACGACTTACGTTTGCAAGTCGTCTTTTCTTTATGCAATAATATTAATTCTGCAAATTAGTTGTTGATGAGCTTCTCGTCATCATTGTTCCAGCTGTAGAGCTTTCTGATCTCCTTACCAACCTTCTCAGAAGGATGCTCAGCATGGAGCTTTCTCATAGCCTTGAAGTGTACCTGTGAACCAGCGTCGCTCATATCAAGGAGGAAGTCCTTAGCGAATGTACCGTCCTGAATGTCAGACAGAACCTTCTTCATAGCCTTCTTAGTGTCCTCAGTAACGATCTTTGGACCTGTGATGTAGTCGCCGTACTCAGCTGTGTTAGAGATAGAATATCTCATGCCCTCGAAACCTGACTGATAGATAAGGTCAACGATGAGCTTCATCTCATGGATACACTCAAAGTATGCGTTTCTTGGGTCATAACCAGCCTCGCAAAGTGTTTCAAAACCAGCCTGCATAAGTGCGCAAACACCACCGCAGAGAACTGCCTGCTCACCGAAGAGGTCTGTTTCTGTTTCTGTTCTGAATGTTGTCTCAAGAACACCTGCTCTTGCTCCGCCGATACCAAGTGCATATGCAAGTCCGATATCCTGTGCGTTGCCTGTTGCATCCTGCTCAACTGCGATAAGGCAAGGTGTACCCTTACCAGCCTGATACTCAGAACGTACTGTGTGACCAGGAGCCTTAGGTGCGATCATGATAACATTGACATTCTTTGGTGGTACGATGCAGCCAAAGTGAATGTTAAAGCCGTGTGCGAATGCAAGAGTCTTACCTTCTGTGAGGTATGGCTCGATAGATTTCTTATAAAGTGCAGCCTGCTTCTCATCAGGAATAAGGATCATGATAATGTCAGATGTCTTTGCAGCTTCCTCAGTTGTCATAACTGTAAGACCCTGCTGCTCAGCCTTTGCCCAGCTCTTAGAACCTTCGTAAAGACCTACTACTACGTCAACACCGCTCTCCTTAAGGTTGAGTGCATGAGCGTGACCCTGTGAACCGTAACCGATAATGGCAACTCTCTTACCCTTGAGTACGTTAATGTCGCAATCCTGCTGATAGAATATTCTTGCCTGTGCCATTGTTAATTCCTCCAAATTCAGAAATTTAAGATTTATTTTATGTAGCCTTTCGGCTATATAATCAAAGTTTATTTGCCTGCATTGAATGTGTCAGAGCCTTTCTCTATTGCGATAGTGCCTGTTCTTACCATTTCGATTATTCCGTAAGGTGCTATGACCTCCTCAAATCTGCAAAGGTGAGCGTAAGTGTCGCAAAGCTCCAATGTCATTGTCGTAAGCGTTATATCCATGACCTTAGCCCCTGTGATATCCGCAATAGTCATTATCTCACTGCGTCTGTTTGCGACCGCAGACACCTTGACTATCATAAGCTCTCTTGCGAGATACTCATTAGCCTCAAATGTCTTTACCTTGATGACCTCTATAAGCTTATTGAGCTGTTTCTCGATCTGCTCAACTGTATGCTCATCACCGTCAGCAACTATCGTTATTCTTGAAACGTCGGGGTCATGAGTTGGACCTACTGCAAGGCTCTCGATATTGAACCCACGTCTTGAAAACAGTCCGGAAATTCTTGATAGAACACCGCTGTGGTTTTCTACAAGAACTGAGATCGTATGTTTCATAAATCAACCTCCATAAGGAAACCTTTCCTTGATTTTTAATTATATCAGTTTATTATTAAGATTTCTTGAACGTAAACGCTATATACTGTAAACGCTACAGATAGTTAAAATATTGGCCTTATAATGTTGGCATATCCTTATCCACAACGACTTCAACAAGGCAAATGCCCTTATGTTCAGCAAGCATTTCGACGCCCTTTTCCATAGTATCATCGTCATAAACTCTCATTGCAGGTATGCCGTAAGCCTCTGCAAGCTTGATAAAGTCAGGAGAACCGTCAAGGAAAACAGCAGTTTGCCTGTCATGATAGCCGTTTGTCTGAAGCTCTCTTACCATGCCAAGGCGGTTGTTTGTCATTACTACCACCTTTATATCAACGCCGAACTGAACGGCTGTTGCAAGCTCCATGAACGACATCTGAAAAGCTCCGTCACCGCATATAGCAACTGTTGCTCTGCTGTCGTCAGCCATTTTTGCACCTATCGCCGCAGGCACAGAATAGCCCATCGTACCCATGCCGCCTGAGGTAAGAAGTCTGCCCTCTTTGCGGAACTTATATTCAGTGCAGGTCCATATCTGATTTTGTCCAACGTCTGCCACAACAGTAACATTGGCAGGCATTTTCTTTGCAAGCCTGTCGATAAACACCCTCGGATTGACAGTACCCTTTGCAGGCTCAACATACTTTCTCTCGCCTCCAAGGGTCTTTATGTGAGCTATCCACTCATCGTGCTTCATAGGCTTTGCAAGCTCCGTCATTTGCTGTAAAACAAGCTTTGCGTCGCCAACGAGAGGCAGGTCAGCACCGATATTCTTGCCTATCTCCGCAGGGTCGATATCTATATGTATTATCTTAGTAGTTTTCTCCAGAGCCAAAGGTGTTTTAACGGCTCTGTCGCCAACTCTTGCGCCCACAAGGAACAGCACGTCGCACTCATTCACAGCAGCGTTAGCCATTTTGACGCCGTGAGTACCTATCATGCCGCAGAAAAGCTGATCGTCATCAGGGAAAACAGAAATGCCCATCATAGTTGTGATAACAGGTATCTGCATAAGGTCGGCAAGCTCTCTTATCTCATTCTCAGCGTGAGCGGCAAAAACGCCACCGCCAATACAGATAAGCGGCTTCTCAGCCTCTTCCAACGCCGCCATTACACGCCTTACCTGAACGTAGTTGCCCTTGGTGGTAGGCTTATAGCTTCTTATCTCGCACTTTTCAGGGTACTCAAAGTCGATAACAGACTTCTGAACGTCCATAGGGATATCTATAAGAACAGGACCCGGTCTGCCGGTGCCTGCTATATAGAAAGCTTCCTTGAAAACTCTTGCAGTGTCCTCCGGTTCTTTGAGGAGATAGCTGTGCTTAACGAACGGCTCAGCCGAGCCTGTAATATCAGCCTCCTGAAAAACGTCAGATCCTATCTGGTCGGTATTCACCTGACCTGTTATGCACACGATAGGTATAGAATCCGCATAAGCGGTAGCAATAGCAGTAATAAGATTAGTTGCGCCCGGACCTGACGTTGCGATACATACCGCAGGCTTGCCTGAAATTCGTGCATAGCCGTTAGCCGCATGACCGCCGTTAGCTTCCTGTCTCACGAGCACCTGCCTGATGTCGTTTTCAGCATCCAGCAAAGCGTCATAGAAAGGACAGATAGCAGCTCCGGGATAGCCAAAGACGACTTTTACGTTCTCAGCTTTCAAACATTCAACCATAGCCTGACTTACAGTCATCTTCATAATAAAGTCGCCTCCATAAAAAATTTTCTGTATAAATTATCATATAAAGTGATAAAACATACAAAGCTGTGATTTATTATACCATATTTATAAGATTTCGTCAAGTATCGTTAGCATACGAAGGAATATTTATGTGTAGTGCTACAATAGATATTGGACAAAATTAAGAAAAAAGAAAAGAGAGAT
>NZ_QTWZ01000029.1:0-13003 GCF_003461385.1 Ruminococcus sp. AF17-1AC | reverse complement strand
ATCTCTCTTTTCTTTTTTCTTAATTTTGTCCAATATCTATTGTAGCACTACACTAAAATTTCACACTTTTTCTTGATGCTACTTGAAAAAAGGCTGTTTATGTGGTATAATGAATAATGAATGTAAATTTGCGTAAAGGACTATTTCTATATGAAAAAATGGAGAATAAACAGACCTGACCCTGTGAAAACTGCAGAGTTTATGAACAAGTGTGACTTGAAAAGCCTTACCCTAGACGTCATGACTTCAAGGGGTTTCGCTGACTTTGACAGCCTTGCTGATTTTTTTAAAGGAGAAGAACTTAGTGATCCTTTTCTTATAAAGGATATGGCTATAGCCGCCGAGGTGATAAACAAGGCGGTTGATCAGTATGACCTTATTTGTATTTACGGTGACTATGACTGCGATGGAGTTACGTCCACCACTATACTTTACAACTATCTTGAAAGCATGGGCGCAAACATTATGTACTATATTCCTGAGCGTGAGGCTGGATATGGCATGAACATGGAAGCTATTGAAATGCTTGCAGAAAAGGGTGTTAAGCTTATCGTAACTGTGGATAACGGCATTTCCGCGGTTGAGGAAGCTGAGCGTATTGCTGAGCTTGATATGGAACTTGTTATCACAGATCACCACCAGCCGCCTGAGAAGCTTCCGAGGGCAAGGGCTATCGTTAATCCGCATCGTGCAGATTGTCCCTCGTCATACAAAGACCTTGCAGGCGTTGGTGTAGCTTTCAAGCTTTGTGCTGCACTTGACGGCGGCAGTTACGACACTGTTATGGAACAGTATGCCGACATTTGTGCTATCGGTACAGTTGCGGACGTTGTGCCACTCACAGGGGAAAACAGAACTATTGTCAAGCGTGGTCTTGAATATCTTGCAAACACCGAAATATTGGGATTAAACTATCTTATAGATAAAGCAAAGCTTGATAGAAATGCTCTTGACTCAACAGGCATTGCTTTTAGGATTGCCCCTGTTATAAACGCTTCGGGCAGATTTGGCTCACCACTTACAGCGGTAAAAACACTTCTCAGCGAAGACCCGGAGGACGCTGAAAATTATGTTGACACTCTTTTAAATCTTAACGCCCAGCGCAAGCAGACGGAAACAGAGATAATGACAGAAATAGTAAATCATATAAACGCTCACCCTGAAACTCTTGACCATAGAGTGCTTGTGCTTTCAGGCAAGGGCTGGCACCACGGAGTTATTGGCATTGTTTCTTCACGCATTTTGGAATTTTACGGAAAGCCGAATGTTATAATCTCAATTGATGATGATGGAAACGCACGAGGCTCTGCGAGAAGCGTAAAGGGCTTCAATATATTCAAGTGTTTTCAGCATTGCGGAGAGCTGCTTGATAAATTTGGTGGACATGAGTGTGCAGGAGGTCTGTCGCTGAAGGCTGAGAACATTGAAAAGTTCACTCAAATGGTGTATGAATACAGCGATCCTATGGAGAAATTCCCTAGCGTTGAGCTTATAGCGGATAAGCTTCTTATGCCGCAGGATATCAACCTTGATAATGTAAAGGGTCTTGCAGCAATGGAGCCTTTTGGTGCAGAGAATCCAGCTCCTGTTTTTGCAATGCTTGGAGTAAGAGTAGATAAGATAATACCGCTGTCACAGGGCAAGCATACAAAGATCGAGTTTTCATACGGAAGCTATAGAGGACAGGCTCTTATTTTCTCCCTTGCACCTGAAAAAGCTTGTTTCGCAGTTGGCGATAAGCTTGATATGCTCGTGGAGCTTGGAATAAATGTGTTCAATAACCGTGAGTCCATATCCATAAGAGTTATCGACCATAGATTGAGTGGAGTAAAGCAGGAAAGATATTTTGCGGCAAAGGATTGTTATGAAAAGCTCATGCGCGGGGAACAGCTTCCTGCAAGTTTTATAAGAAAAATAATTCCGACAAGGCAGGAGCTTATCGGCGTATATAAATACATAAGTGCAGTTAAGAATATTACGTTGGATAATCTTTTCATGAAAATATCAGGCGACAGCATGAATTATTGCAAACTGCATATTTGCGTTGATATTTTCCGTGATAAAGGTCTTATCGAGTTCAGACCCGCAACTATGAAAATAAGCTATGTTGTGCCGAAACAAAAGGTAAATCTTGAGGACTCTGAAACTCTTGTTAAGCTGAATGAAATGCTTGGAAAGGCAGGTAACTAAAATGTCAGATAAAGAGAATATTTTGCTTGATCCTGCTGAAATGGATAAGATGGAAAATATACCAGAAATAAAAACTGTCAGTGAAGAAGATCTTCCTGCCGAATCCGAGGTTAAAGAGCAGTTTGAAGAAATGCCTGCTCCTACGGCTTCTCCTGACTATACCGACGCTGTGCCTGAAGCTTCAAAGCCTGAGCATATAGGCGATAGGTCGGTGTGTTCCATTGATGCACTTATTCAGAAAATACTTGATGGCGAGAGGCAGTACGATCTGTCAAAAATCGTTTCCGCCTATGAACTTGCTGAAAAGTATCATCATAATCAGAAAAGAGAGTCTGGCGAGCCGTATATAACCCACCCGCTGTCTGTTGCATATATTCTTTTGGAACTTGGCATGGATACTGATACTATTTGTGCAGCACTTCTTCATGACGTTGTGGAGGATACTCCATGCACTCTTGAAGAATTACAGAAGAATTTTGGTTCAGACGTTGCAATGCTTGTAAATGGCGTTACAAAGCTGAAAAAGGTGGAAACTTTCACCAAAGACGAGCAGAAAGCCGAGAATATCAGAAAAATACTCCTTGCAATGAGTGAGGATATTCGTGTTATTATCATAAAGCTTGCAGATAGACTTCACAATATGCGTACTCTTAATTATTGCAAAGATTCAAAACGCAGAACTATCGCCCATGAAACAATGAACATCTATGCACCGATAGCTCACCGCCTTGGAATACGCTCAATTAAAGACGAGTTTGAAGATCTTGCTTTTTACTATCTTGATCCTTATGCTTATGCCGAGATAGACGAGCAAATGCAGCTCAGAAAGGGAAGCCGTGAACAGCTTGTTGAAAACATCAAGCACAAGATACATGACAGGCTTGAAAAGGATTTTGACCCTGTTCCCCTTATCGAGGGACGCGTTAAGAGCAATTATGGTATCTACAAAAAGGTATATCGTGACGGCAAGGAGATAGACCAGATATATGATCGCTATGCCGTAAGAATTATCGTCAATACAGTTACCGAGTGCTATAACGTACTTGGCATAATCCACGATATGTTCAGACCTATCCCAAACAGATTTAAGGATTATATTTCCACGCCTAAGGCTAATATGTATCAATCTCTTCACACGACTGTTATCGGCAGAGAGGGGATACCTTTCGAGGTTCAGATAAGAACATGGGAAATGCACAGAACGGCTGAATATGGTATCGCAGCTCACTGGAAATATAAAGAGGGCGTAAGGGGTAGCTCAAAGGATGATCAGCGCCTTGCATGGATAAGACAGATAATCGAGTCACAGCAGGAGTCAAACGACGTTGAGGAAATAGTAAGGGCTATCAAAAATGACCTTGCCCCTGAGGACGTCTTTGCTTTCACTCCAAAGGGAGATATGATAACACTGCCTGTTGGCTCAACTGTTATCGACTTTGCTTATGCTATCCACACACAAGTGGGTCATAAGATGTGCGGCGCAAAGGTAGACAAGAAAATGGTGTCTTATGATTATCAGATAAAAACTGGCGAGATAATCGAGATACTTACTACCAACGTTGAAGGTCATGGTCCAAGCCGTTCATGGCTTAATATCTGCAAGACTAATGAAGCCAAATCCAAGATACGTTCATGGTTCAAAAAGGAAAGACGAGAGGAAAATATCTTTGAGGGCAGAAATGCTCTTGAAAGAGAGTTTCGCAGAAATAATATAAGAGTGCCTGAGGAAGAACTTGAGGTCTTTCTCAAAATGGATATGCACAGACACAGTTGTGATACTCTTGATGATTTCTTTGCAGCCATAGGTTACGGTGGTGTTCAGCTTTCAAAGGTGATGCAGAGGCTGAAATCTGAGTATAATAAGAAATACGGTGAAAAGGCTCAGCCTGATACTTCTGACCTTGAAAATAAGATAAAGACTTCCAAAAATTCCACCGGTGTTATCGTTGACGGCATCGACAACTGCGCTATCAAGTTTGCACAGTGCTGTAATCCGCTTCCAGGTGACGAAATAGTCGGCTTTATCACGAGAGGTCACGGCATATCCGTGCATAAAAAGGATTGCGTGAACTATCTTTCGCAGAAAGATGATCCTGAAAATGCCGCACGTTGGATAAATGTTAAGTGGGAAAGTTCTGAAAAGCATACGGGCTATTTCAAGTGTACTTTGGATATCGTTGCAGTTGACAGAATAGGTCTGCTGGCAGACGTTTCGTCAGCGCTTGCAATGATCAATATTTTTATCTATGAGTCAACCTCAAGGGAACTGAAAAACGGCAATGCAATGCTTTCCGTAACTGTCAGCATTGCGGGAATGGAACAGCTCAACAATGTTATAAACAAGCTTCAGAAAATAAAGAACGTTATTTCTGTTGAAAGAAGCGGTAAATAAGAAAGGACAGATAATGAAAATATATAGGCTTAAACCATTGAGTGTTTGTGAAACGAACAGTTATATTGTTGCAAGCGAAGAAAATAACTGCGTTCTTATCGATGCACCTGCCGACCCTGATTATATTCTCGGTGAGATAGAGAGTCACGGTCTTACGCTTAAAAAGATCTTTCTTACCCACGGTCATTTTGACCATATCGGTGCTGTGGCTGACCTTGTAGACAGGACAGGTTGCGAGGTGTATATCCACATTATGGATAAGCCTAAGCTTACAGATGACGCAGGAATGCTTGCTAATCTTTTCAGAATAAGAGGACACAGAAATTACACAGGCAAGGTCAATGTGTTTACAGAGGACGATATACTAAAGCTTGACGAGCTTGAATTTGACGTGTTGGAAACGCCGGGACATACAAGCGGTTCTGTCTGTTTCATATGCGGCATGAATATGTTTTCGGGAGATACCCTATTTTCAAGAAGTGTTGGCAGAACTGATATGCCTGATGGAAGCAGCACAGCCCTTATGAAGTCGCTTATGAAAATAGCTGACCTTGGTGGAAATCTCACTGTTTACCCAGGTCACATGAATGTCACGACACTTGACGCTGAGAGAAAATATAACCCATATCTCAGGCAGGCTGCGGAGGCTTTGAAATGACTCTGATATTCAGCGGCAACGATTATAAATATGAGCTTGAGGGAGTAATGAAGCTTTTTATCCCTGCAACGCTCTTTACCCACGTTTTTTCTGACAGCATAGATACAGAGGACGATTATGTGTTCGCTCAGAAAAAGGATAACGCTGACAATGTTTGTTTGAGCGTTAAGGTGAGATATGACGGCAAGACTTGCGAAAAAGAGGAGTTTGTGCATTTTGAAAGCGACATGGAACTTTCGCTGTCAAGACTTCTTTTTAAGGCAATGAGCGAGATAACAGGCATTGTGCCGAAATGGGGCGTTATAACGGGAATAAGACCTGTGAAGCGTGTGAATGATATGCTCAGTGAGGGCATGAACAAGGCGGAGATATTTAAAGCCATGGAGAGCAGATATCTTTGCAGCGAAGAAAAGTGCAATATTGCATACAAAACTGCTATAACCCAAAAGCCTGTCCTCGATGAGCTTGAAAAGGACAGCTTTAGTCTTTATGTGTCAGTGCCGTTTTGTCCCACAAGATGCTCCTACTGTTCTTTCGTTTCGCAATCTATCGAGGGCTGTATGAAGCTTATCCCTGAGTATGTGAACAAGCTGTGTGAGGAGATAGTTTATACTGCGAAGATAACGGAAAAGCTTGGTTTAAAGCTTGACACCGTATATTTTGGCGGCGGCACTCCTACCACGCTCACTGCTGCTCAGCTTGACAGAGTTATGAAAGTCATTGCAAACAGCTTTGATATGTCAACTGTCCGTGAATACACTGTTGAAGCGGGAAGACCTGACACCATAACTGAAGAAAAACTGAATGTGCTTAAAACAAACGGCTGTGGCAGAGTATCTATAAATCCACAGACTTTGAATGACAGCGTTCTTGAGGCTATTGGCAGAAAGCACACAACTGCTCAGTTTTTTGATAGCTTTGACCTTGCAAGAAAAGTTGGTTTTGACTCTATAAATACTGATATAATCGCAGGTCTGCCAACTGACACAGTGGAGAGCTTTGAGAATACCATTGATAAGCTTATCGAGCTTGCTCCTGAGAATATCACTGTACACACACTTTCCATAAAGCGTGCGGCAAGGCTCAACCACAGCGGTGACAGGGAAGTGCTGAAAAATCCAGCCGATAAAATGGTAGAGTATGCCACAAAAAGACTTCTTGAAAGCGGCTATCTGCCTTATTATCTCTATAGACAGAAGAATATGCTTGAAAATCTTGAAAATATAGGCTGGACAAAGCATGGTCACGAGAGTTTGTATAATATCTATATAATGGAAGAAGTTCAGACCATACTTGCAATGGGTGCTGGCGGCTCGACCAAGCTTGTTGACAAAGAGGGCGGACGTTTGGAGCGTGTGTTCAATTACAAATTTCCGCTGGAATACAATAAGCATTTTGAACTTATGTTGAAGCGAAAAAACGAGATAGAGGAATTTTATGCTAAAGAAAAATGAGATTATCAGGCTTGAAATAAGCGGTATGACAAATGAGGGCAACGGAGTAGGAAAGCACGAGGGCATTGCTGTTTTCGTGCCTTTTACTGTTATTGGCGACGTTATCGAATGCAGGATAGTCAAGGTATGCAAAACGTATTGCTATGGCATTATCGAAAATATTGTAAGTGGTTCGTTTGAAAGAACGAAGAACGATTGCCCTGTTTATTCAAGGTGTGGTGGTTGTTGTTTTCGTCATATGAGCTATGAGGAAGAATGCCGTGTAAAAGAGCAGTTCATAAAGGATTCATTTGAGCGTATTGGTAAACTTTATCCTGAATATGACAGCTTTGAGGGTTGTAAACAGCTTGTCGGCTATCGCAACAAGGCGCAGTACCCTGTAGCAGAGCAGGACGGCAGGGCAGTTTGCGGATTCTATTCAAGGCGTTCTCATCATGTATGCGATCACACCGATTGTGCATTACAGCCTGCCGTATTCAAGGCAATAGCCGATGAAATAATGGCATATGTGAACGAGCGTAAGATAAAGGCATACAACGAGGAAAAGGGAAGCGGTCTGCTCAGGCATATTTATCTCAGGCGTGGCGAACACTCAGGTGAGATAATGGTCTGTCTTGTTATTACCGACCTTAAAAAGCGTGGAGTATTTGATGTGCTTGTGGGTGAGCTTTGCAAAAAATATGCTGATATAAAGAGTATAGTTTTCAATGAGAATAGCCGAAAGACCAACTGTATACTCGGACAGAAGCTTGTTACTGCGTATGGAAGCGACACGATACACGATACCATGTGTGGAAATGATATAGAGATATCACCGCTGTCATTTTATCAGGTAAATACAATTCAGGCGGAGCGGCTTTATGAAATTGCCGCAGATTATGCTCAGCTGACAGGAAAGGAAACTCTTCTTGATCTTTACTGCGGTGCAGGAACGATTGGTTTGTCAATGAGCAAAAAGGTGAAAAAGCTCATAGGTGTTGAGATAATAGAGTCTGCAATAGACAATGCAAAACGAAATGCCGCAGCAAACAATGTCACAAATGCGGAATTTATATGTGGTGACGCAGGAAAGATAGCAGAGATACTTTACAGCCGTGGCGAACGACCAGATGTGATAATAGCTGACCCTGCAAGAAAGGGCTGCACTAGGGACGCACTGGAGTACATGGCAAAAATGTCCCCTGACAGGATAGTTATGATATCTTGCAATCACGCTACTGCTGCTAGGGACTGTGCTGTGCTGGAAGAGTTGGGGTATAAGACGGTCAAGGTCAAGGGCGTGGATCTGTTTGGTAGGACGGGGCATGTTGAGACGGTCTGTTTGCTGTCAAGAAAATAAAATCAAGTGCTGAAAAGTGGCGTATTTCCGGGCTTTTTGTAAGGTTGGTATCATTAGAGACGCCTTGCGGAAAGCTCGGTTTTCTTGTATTGAAACATATCTACTGCAAAAAAATGTGTCAGCTTGTAACCTCGGATTAGATGTCACAATTTGAGACAGTGGATTAGATGTCAGGCATTTTTGGATGATTTTTGGAAAATGGAAAATGGTGACAGCCAATCTAGCAAGACTGACTCCTATTGAAATCGGTCAGGGAGTAACCTATAAAGAGGCAGAATTAACATTTCCTCGCAAAAAATGTATTAGCATCAATTTTCCAAAGAGGATATTACAACTGAAGTTCAGGAGTATTATGCTTCCATGCCAAAAGTCTATCCAGATTTCAATGGAGGCTGGCAACCACATATTGTTTTTGTTGGTGAAATTATAGAGGTTAGGTATGAGCGATAAATTGGGATTTAGAGGATGTGAATGAGCAGCATGAAGAAAATAAAAGAAGGAATTAATTTGAAAAAACTCCTTAGGCTGAAGAATACAGGCAGTATCTTTGTGATTGCGGGGCTTTTGACGATTTTTGTAATAGCGTCGTACACATTTATTCTGCAAAGTTCTTACACTAAGACCGCCCTTGAAACAGAAATCACACGTGACACAGCAAGTGCAGATGCAGTACACAAACTAGTGGATGGAAGAATCGGCAAAGAAGATTTTGATCAAATCAAAGATCAATCTGATGAAAAGAAGCAATTATATAAGGATATTTCTTCATATTTCAATGAAATCAGAACACTGAATTCTACTCGATATATTTACACCGCTACAAAAAATGAAGAAGGAAAACTCGTTTATGTGGTAGACGGTTTGGATTCGGATGCGGATGATGTAAGACACCCTGGAGATTATATTGAGGAAGAAATGGTTCCGTATATTGATAGGGCTATTTCTGGGGAGAATGTGTACTCTCAGGATATCATTGATACAACATGGGGTCCGATTTTTACGGCTTGCTATCCTGTAAGAGCAAATCATGATGGGACTGGAGAAATCATTGGCGCATTTTGCATTGAAATGGATATGCAATCAGCTTATGGAATGGTTGAAGAGACGAATCATATTTCCATCATCTGCGGTTTAGTCGCAGGAGCTGTATTGCTTTTGATTTGTCTATATACCTATTATGTTTACCAGAAAAGCAAGGCAGAAGAGCAAAAACAAAAACAATTATTAATGACCGCCGCTGAGGAAGCAGATGCTGCCAACAAAGCAAAATCTGCGTTTTTGCTTAGTATTAGCCATGACATCAGAACGCCGATGAATGCCATTATTGGATTTACAAACATTGCGCTTCACCAGAACACGGTTTCAGATATTCATGATAGCTTGGAGAAAGTTCAAAAAAGTTCGAATCATCTTCTCTCTTTGTTGAATGACGTTCTGGATTTTACTCGCATTGAAAGTGGAAAAGTTACTATTTCGCCTGAGCCAGTGGACATTACTCAATTAACAGATAACGTCCAGGCGATTATGAATGGACTTCTTTATAACCGAGATCTTAAGTTTGAAGTACATCGAGAAATCCCAAAGAACCCATATGTCCTTGCGGATGTTGCGCGTATCCGGGAAGTTTTGGTGAATCTTCTTGGCAATGCTGTGAAATTCACAAAGGACGGCGGAAAGATTACTTTGGATATCAGCAGTTACCCAGGAGCGGATGAGAAACATATCATGACTCGTTATGTTGTTCGAGATAACGGTATTGGCATGAGCGAAGAGTTCCAGAAAAAATTATTCGATCCGTTTTCACAAGAAGATGATGCTAATGCCAGAACTCAATATAAGGGAACCGGTCTTGGTATGGCCATCACAAAAAAATATGTGGATATGATGGGCGGTTCGATTGCTGTTGAGAGCAAAAAAGGTGTAGGTTCTACATTCACAGTGGAGATCCCACTGGAGTTGTCAGAACAGGTTATTCAATCAGAACAAAAACAACATCTACATAGAGATTTGACGGGTATTCATGTTCTTATGGCTGAGGATAATGATCTAAATGCTGAACTTGCTACGATGATGCTGGAAGATACTGGTATAGCCGTAACACGCGCATCAGACGGAAAGGAAGTTGTGGATTTGTTTAAAAATCATCCACGAGGCACATACGATCTTATTTTGATGGATATTATGATGCCAAACATGGATGGACATCAAGCAGCAAAAGCCATTCGAGCCTTGGGTATAGAGCGGTCCGATGCAGTTACGATTCCAATTATAGCTTTGTCTGCAAATGCTTTTATAGATGATATTCAGGAATCCCTGGATTCAGGCATGAATGACCATATTTCCAAGCCGATTAACATGGAGGAATTGATCGATACTATCACTAAATACATTAAACACGATTAGGAAAACAAAGAAGTTAATTCTGATTTTCCTGTACCTTTTCAAAATATTCTCTGCTGATTATGGAAGATCTGGAACAAAATGCGTGCTACTGATCCTGAATATGCATTTGCGATGAAAAATGCCGACACCGCTAAGGTTTGGCAGCTTGAAAATCTCTTCGAGCTGCAGGCTGAGGAGATTGCAATTCAGACGTGTTTGGTAATGTAGCCATTCCTTATTTCTTATCAAAAAAACAACAAAACTCGTTTGGTTTAGTTTTAGCCAAACGAGTTTTGTTGTTTACTCCCTGAGATTTTCTTTGAGTTTTACTTTTCGATATTCTTTTGGTGACATACCAATGTATTTATGAAACAGTCTGTTGAAATAAAGCGAATTGGTGTATCCAACCATATTTGCAATTTCAGTAATGGTGTAGTCCGTATTTTCTAACAAATTTTGTGCGTTGGAGATTCGCAGCTTTAAGATATATTGCAGCGGACTGGATCCTGTGATTTCTTTAAAGCACTGAATAAACCAACAGTCGCTAAGTTCTCTGGATTCGGAGTACTCCTCAGTGCTGATTTCTGTGTCGTAATTCTTACGAAAATAGTGCATCGCAAAAGCAACTTCTTTTTCACTGGTACTGCTGAATTTCTTTGCACTCATGATTGCACGGCTTATCAAAACAAAAATATTTCGCAGCTGCAAAGAAATCAATTCATCATACCGTGGTCTGCAAAGCTGCAATTCCTGAATCATCTGACCAAATAACCACTGATAATCGGGAGATGTTCCAATATAGAGAATATTATTTTGCAGGTTGATATTGTAATACTTTAAAATTTCTTCTACTTCATTTCCAGTAAAATGCACCCAATAAACATCGGTTTGATCTGCACGATAATAAACATATTCCTGTGGTTGATCCGGCAAATATATAATAATATTTCCGGCTGAAACCGTTTTTTCTTCTCCGTGAATGAAAAAATGTCCTTTTCCGGAGGCAATATATAAAAGCTGATAATCTTTTCTTCCCTTCGGACGATGTGTTACTACTTCAGAACGATTTTTCACACGATAATTTCCACAGCTTGTTACAATCAAAGGTTTCGTATTATCCACTACAGTAGATGTAGAGTTGTTCAAATAAGCAACTCTGACCGCTCTTGTTACAAAGAACAGCAAGGAAAGAGTTCAGATGGGTTCTTATCGCTTTATCTTCGCATTTGGAACAAGCCTACTGATTCAGGCTGTTACATTCCAATTTGTTGAAGCAATGGGCGGTGGTGCAAATGGCTGGAGAACAGTCGCAATTATTTATGCGGTTATCGGTCTTATTGTAAATACAATTTCCGCTCTTTCTGTAAAGGAACTTTCTGATGAGGAACTTGCAGACAGTGAAACAAAAACAGAAGAAACCAAAGAAAAACTTGGAATATCCGAAAATGAAGTTGTGATGGAATCACAGAACTAAAATGGAGGAAACAATATGAAATATACACTCGACTGGCTGACCGATCCGGAAGTGTTTGCAGTCAACAGAATCGCAGCATATTCCGACCACAGAATCTATGCAAACCATTTGGAAGCCGATGCAGACAATTCCTCTCTGATTCAGAATCTGAACGGCACCTGGAAATTTGCGTGGGCAAAGAATCCGTCTGAATGGAAGCAAAAGTTCTATGAAGGAAGCGACAGCACTGACAATTTTGACAACATTCAGGTTCCGGGACACATGGAATTGCAGGGATACGGCAAACCGCAGTATGTCAACACCATTTATCCTTGGGAGGGACAGGAGCATCTCCGTCCGCCGTTTATCTCTGAAAAGGACAACCCTGTCGGCAACTACGTCAGATATTTTGACTTGAACGATGCTCTGAAAAACAAGCGTGTATTCATTTCTTTTCAGGGTGTGGAAACTGCTATGTATGTCTGGCTGAACGGCGAATTTATCGGCTACAGCGAAGATTCTTTTACACCGTCTGAATTTGAACTGACACCATATATACGTGAAAAGGACAACAAACTTGCTGTTGCAGTGTTCAAAAGAAGTTCTGCAAGCTGGCTGGAAGATCAGGATTTCTGGAGATTCTCCGGCATTTTCCGTGACGTATTCCTTTATGCGGCACCGTCTGCCCATGTTCGTGATATGAGAGTGATTGCAGATTATGACGGTACAAACGGTATCTTCTCTGCAACGTTGGATATTGTGGGCAAGTGTTCTGTGAGATCAATCTTGACAGATGAAAATGGAACGGTCATCGCAGAATCCAATGAAAAGGGATCCGTAAACTGGACAATTGAAAATAGCAAGCCTTGGAGTGCCGAAATACCGAATCTCTACACGTTTACAGTGATTCTGACAGACGAAAGCGGAAATGAAATCGAGGTCAGCAGAACCAAAGTCGGATTCCGCCGATTTGAACTGAAAAACGGAATCATGTGTTTAAACGGAAAACGTATCATTTTCAAGGGCATCAATCGACACGAATTTGATGCGAAAACAGGCAGAGCAATCACAAAGGAAGATATGCTGTTTGGTTTTGTCAATATCACTTGACACATTTTATTCGAACAAGAATTAT